>NZ_QTKI01000351.1:0-5139 GCF_010820945.1 Rhodopseudomonas sp. BR0C11 | reverse complement strand
CCTTCTGCCAGGTGGCGCGGATGCGGGCGGCGGCCTTGCCGACGCCCTGCGCCGGCGCGACCGAGCGCGGACCTTCCTTGGCGGACTCGTTGCTCGGCATCGCGGTCGCTTCAGCGGCGACCGACTCGGTCGAGGCCTGCTGCTGTTGCTGCGCCTTTTCCTTCTGCTCCTCGTCGACCTTCTTCGGCGTCTCGGTGGTGACGACGCGGTCCGGCTCCTCGGTCTCCTGCGGCGTGTCCTTCGGCAGGTCGGAGTCCTTGACCTCGGCCTTCTGCTCGTTGAGCGCCGGCGACGCCATCGAGGCCTCGGTGTCCGGACCCGGCGGCAGATCGGAGGCCTCGATCTTCGGCGACATCATCTCGACGCCGACCTCGATCGCCGGCGCGCCGAGCGCGTCGTCATCGGCATCTTCCGGCATGCTGACCAGCGCCAGCGCGGCGCCGCCGACGTGCAACGCCACGGCGCCGACGGCGGCCATCAGCCAGAGCCGGTAGGTGCCATTGCGGTTGAGGTCAGGGTCGGTCATGCGATTGCGTTTCTAACAAAGTGCAACTGTGTTTGCGAGCGGGCCGGAGCCCATCTGCCCCGGCAAAGCCCTCAAAGGCTTTGCCCCGTCCCCTCGCGCGAGACGGCTAATTGCCGTCCGGCTTGGCGCCGGGCACCGCTTCCAGCGCCACCAGCTTGATCTTGGCGTAGCCGCCGGCCCGCAGCATCTCCAGCACGTCCATCAGCTCGCCATACGGCACCGCGCGATCGGCGCGCAGGAAGATGAAGCGCTCCTTGGTCATGTCCGGCATGGTGTCGAGCGTCTTCACCAGGTCGACGCGCTTGACCTGGTTCTCGCCGATCGCCACCGCGAGGTCGGACTTGATGCTGACATAGGTCGGCTTGTCCGGCCGCTTCTGCGGCGTGGCGCTCGAGGTCGGCAGGCTGACCGGAAGGTCCACCGTCGACAGCGGCGCCGCCACCATGAAGATGATCAGCAGCACCAGCATCACGTCGATGAACGGCGTGACATTGATCTCGTGGGTCTCGTCGAAATCGTCGTCGAGATCGTCGGAATTGCCGAGCGAGACAGCCATCGCTCACTCCGCCGCGCGGGCGCGATGCGCGCTGCCGTGGCTGCGATCGAGATCGCGCGACAGCAGACGGCCGGCGGCGCCAGACGCGCGGGCGACCAGTTCGAGGTAGACTTTGATCTCGCGCGAGAAGTGATTGTAGATGATCACCGCCGGGATCGCGGCGACGAGGCCGATCGCGGTGGCGAGCAGCGCTTCGGCGATACCGGGCGCGACCACCGCGAGGTTGGTGGTCTGCGACTTCGAAATGCCGATGAAGCTATTCATGATGCCCCACACCGTGCCGAACAGGCCGATGAACGGTGCGGTGGCGCCGATAGTGGCGAGGAAGCCCATGCCGCGGCGCATGTGACGGCCTTCGGCGCGCACATACTCGCTGAATGACGACGCCGCGCGCTCCTTGATGCCTTCATCGCTCGACAGACCGGCCGACAGCTTCGCTTCACGCAGCGCCGCGGCGAGCAGCATCGACAGCACGCTGTGCTTGTCGCCGAGCGCCATCTGCGCCTCGGCCAGCGAACGGGACTCACCGATCTGCTTCAACGAGCGGCGCAGCCGGAAACGGGCGCGGCCGAGTTCGACCTTTTTGGCGATGAAGATCGTCCAGGTGATCACCGAAGAGATCGCCAGACCGATCATGACGATTTTGACGATGATGTCGGCGTTGAGGAACATCGTCCACGGCGACAGCTCGGACAGGCCGGGCGTGACGCTACCGGGCTGATGCCCAGCCTCCGGCAGCGCCTGCGATGCAGCCGGCGCGGGAGCGGTGGCGGCCGGCGCGGGAGCCGCGGGTTGCGACGGTGCGGTGGCGGCGGGAGGCGATGCCGGCTGTTGTGCGACGGACGGTGCGAGCGGCGCGGACAGCGACAGTGCGATCAGGGCAACGCCGATCGATCGGAAGCTCAACTTGTTCATACTTCGGCCCAGTAGCGGATGAGGTTGTGATAAATACCGGTCAATTTGACCGTTTCAGGGTCATCGCGTCCCAGCCGCTCGACCAGGGCCTGAATGGCGTTGTCGAGATCGTAGATCATGCTGCGCGCCTGCGCATCACGTATCATGCTCTGCAGCCAGAAAAAAGACGCCACCCGTGCGCCGCGCGTGACCGGAGTCACCATGTGCAGGCTGGTGGACGGATACAGCACGGCATCGCCCGCGGCCAATTTGACCTCGTGCGAGCCGTAAGTGTCTTCGATCACGAGTTCGCCGCCGTCGTACTCGTCCGGCTCGGCCAAGAACAACGTGACCGACAGATCGGTGCGAATACGCAGACCGGTGAGATGATCACCGCGCACCGCATTGTCGACATGGATGCCGAAATGATGGCCGCCCGACGCCGCGTAGCGATTGAACAGCGGCGGAAAGATCTGCAGCGGCACCGCGGCGGAGACAAACTTCGGATTGCTGGTGAGCGCCGACACGATCCGCCGTCCGAGCGCGCGCGCCAGATCGCTGTCGGGCGGCAATTGCTCGTTGCGCTTGACCATCGCCGACTGCGCGCCGGCGGTGGAGCGGCCATCCTCCCAATCGGCGGCGTCCATCAGGCGGCGGAATTCCGCGACCTCGGACTTCGGCAGAACCTCGGGAATACAGACCAGCATGGCCGCTCCAGTCTCGCGACGCGCTTACAGCGCGCCGCGTAGCGTCAGCCAGACCGAACGGCCCGGCGCGATGAACACGAACGGCGAGTTCGAACGATAGAACGCGTCGTAGTAGGTGGTGTTGAAGATGTTGTTGACCGACAGCTTGGCAGTCATGTGCTTGTCGACCTTGAACTCGACGAAGCTGTCGAACCGCCAGTGCTCGGGCAGCACGTTGCCGTTGATCGCCGCGAAGGTGCCGCCGTAGATCTTGGAGGCGTACACCGCCTGCCCGCCGACTTCCCAATGGTCGTCGAACTTGTACTTGGTGAGCAGGTTGAACGACTGATGCGCGATGTTGGCGAGCTGCGCGCCGACCGAATTCGGATCGATCGACTGCAGCACCTTGGTTTCCATCAGTACCAGGCCGCCGAACACGCTCCAGCGGTCGGTGATCTTGCCGGAGGCTTCGAGGTCGATACCGCGAACCCGATAGACGCCGGTCGACAGGATGTTGTTGCCGACGGTCTCACGGGCGTTCGACTTCTGGGTTTCGAACAGCGACGCGGTCAGCAGCAACCGGCGATCGAACAGCTCCCATTTGGTGCCGACTTCCGCCGCCTTGTTCATTTCCGGCGGCAGCGCCTGGAAGGTGGCGTTGTTGACGACGAGGCCGCCGTAAGCGGTGCCCGAGGCGTCGAGTTCGGCGCCGACCGGATTGGTCGAGGTCGCGTAGGCGGCGTACAGGCTGGCGTAAGGCAGCGGCTTCACCACCGCGCCGAGATTGTAGTTCCACATCCCCGACTGCACCGCGGTAGAGGTCGCCGCGGTGTGTCCGGTGATGTTGTAATCGTCGTAGCGCAGGCCGCCGTTGAGGATGACGACGTCGTTCCAGTTGGCGGTCTCGATCACATAGGCCGACTTGGTGTCGACGTTGATGAAGGTCGGGTTGTAGGCGCGCTGCGGCTGGGTGGCGAACTCGAACAGGTTCGGCGGCGCCAGCAGCGGCACGGTGATGCGACCGCCGCTCTGGAAGCCGGCGAGCTCAGAGGTGAGGCCCGCATAGGTGTCGCGCATCACGCTTTCGCGCGAGATTTCCGCACCGCCGACCATGGTGTGCTTCACCCCGCCGACATCGAACTTGTAGGTCAGGTCGGTCTGGTTGGCGAGCACGTCGGTGGTCTGATAGCGGCTCTGCGACGCCAGCGATACCGTGGTGGCGGTCGGATTGCTCGGCAACGTCCCGATATAGTCGAGCACCGAATGCGCGGCGCGCGAGCGGTTGGTCAGGGTCAGGTCCGGCGTGATCGCGAACTCACCGGTGACCGTGCCGAAATCCTGCTTGGCCTTCTGGAAGTCGCGATTGACGAAGCCGTAATAGGTTTCGCGCGGCACGTTGACGTCGGTCGACGGCCGGCGCAGCGCGGTGTTGTACGGCACGCCGAAATCCGGCAGGCCGTCGAGATCGGTGTGGACGTAGTTGGCGGTGACCTTGATGGCATCAGTCGGCGTCCACTTCACCGCGGCCAGCGTGCCCCAGCGGTCGTCGGTGACGTAGTTGCGACCGGCGACCTTGGCATCCTGGTAGAGACCATCGACACGGACCGCCAACGTCGGGCTCAGCACCTGGTTGACGTCCACCGTGACGCGCTTGGTGGCGTCGGAGCCGAACGTGGTTTCGGCCTTGGTGAAATTGCCTTCGGTGGTCGCCTGCTTGGTGACGATATTGATGGCACCGCCGGCGGTGCCGCGGCCCGCCATGGTCGAGGCCGGGCCACGCAGGATCTCGACCTGCTCGGTGAAGAAGTTCTCGCGGATCGAGATCGCCGGATCGCGGATGCCGTCGATGAACACGTCATTGCGGGCGTCGAAGCCACGGATGAAGAAGCGATCCCCGAACGCGTTGCCGCCCTCCCCGGTGCCGAGCGTGACGCCGGCGGTGGAACGCGCCACTTCGCGCAGCGAGGTCGCGTTCTTGTCTTCGAGCAGTTCCTTGGTCAGCACCGTCACGGTGCGCGGGGTGTTGAGCACCGGCTCGGTGAACTTGGTGCCCGACAGCCGGTCGACCTTGTAGGGCGCGGCCGCATCCGCATAGGGGTTGCGATCCGCCGACAGCGTGCCGGCATTAGGAAACGGCACCGGCTGCACCTGGGTCGGCTGCGTGCGGCGCGCCGCCCGGCGCAGCGCGGTGCGGGCACGCACCTGATCGGGCGTTGCGCGCGCCGCAGCCGGTTTCGGCCGTGCCACCGGGGCATCGACGGTCACGGCCGGCAGGCTCGACTGCTGCGCTTCGGCGCCGCCGATCGACGCTACCGCGATCATGCCGGCTACCGCCGACACCTTGCGGCCATGATGGCCGTCGAATTCGCTGAAAGTCCGAAGCGTTGCTTCCGCCCGCAACGACCTCGGTGCCTTTGCCCCGTTCATCCCACGCCCCCAGATGTGCTGCCGCTAATCAAGTGCAACAAAGGTGGTAT
>NZ_QTKI01000350.1:0-5149 GCF_010820945.1 Rhodopseudomonas sp. BR0C11 | reverse complement strand
GTATGTGGATCAATGCCAAAGCCCCCTCCCTCGCCGAGCTCGAACAGATGGCGCACGAGATGTTCGCCCGCCTGCCCGGTGAGTTCCGGTCGCTGTGTGAGGACGTCATCATCCGGGTCGACGATTTCGCCACCGAGGAGGTGCTCGACGAGCTCGGGGCCGAGACCGAATTCGACGTGCTCGGGCTGTTTCAGGGCATCGGCCTGCCGCAGCGCTCCAGCCAGGACGTCGCCCCGATGCCCAACATGATCTGGCTGTATCGCCGGCCGATCCTCGACTATTGGGCCGAGCACGACGACAGCCTGGGCGAAATCGTCCGCCATGTCCTGGTGCACGAGATCGGCCACCATTTCGGCCTGTCGGATGACGATATGGAAGCGATCGAGGCCAAAGCCGACGAGCCTGCCGAGGATTGAGCCTGCCGCGCGGAGCCCTGCGGTTTGCCGGCTTGACCGCCGGCCAAGGGGCGTTAAGACCATTTGAAACCCCGGAGACCTGACGATGGACAAGTTCACCACGCTGGAAGGCGTCGCGGCGCCGCTGAAGATCATCAATGTCGACACCGACATGATCATTCCCAAGCAGTACCTGAAGACCATCAAGCGCACCGGTCTCGGCAAGGGCCTGTTCTCGGAGCAGCGCTACAAGGACGACGGCAGCGAGAACCCCGATTTCATCCTCAACAAGCCGGCCTATCGCAGCGCCAAGATCCTGGTTGCCGGCGACAATTTCGGCTGCGGCTCAAGCCGTGAGCACGCCCCCTGGGCGCTGCTCGATTTCGGCATCCGCTGCGTGATCTCGACCTCGTTCGGCGACATTTTCTACAACAACTGCTTCAAGAACGGCGTGCTGCCGATCCGCGTGTCGCAGGCCGGGCTCGACCAGCTGTTCGACGATGCCGAGCGCGGCTCCAACGCCACGTTGACGATCGACCTGCCGGCGCAGGAAATCCGCGGTCCGGACGGCGGCGTGATCAAGTTCGAGATCGACCCGTTCCGGAAGCACTGCCTGATCAACGGTCTCGACGACATCGGTCTGACGCTGGAAAAGAAGCCCTCGATCGACGCCTACGAGACCAAGCTGAAGACCGAGCGCGCCTGGGCGTAATGCCCAGGCCTCTTGGTCCGGCGCGGGGAGACAAGCGACGAATCAATGTCGCTGCTTTTGCTCAGTCGGACGGTTCGCTGATCAAGCTACGTGATGGCCGGGTTCGCCCCGGCCATTTGCGTCTTTGCCGTCACGTCGGCTCCGAGGCGTGGATTTTCGGATTGCCCGAGCGTGACGCGGCGAGAGCAGGCGTTCGACATCGCGGGCTCCGCGGAGCGGTGGCTTCGATCCATCGATAAAGCGCGCTATGCGACCACGCAATTGCGTCTCCGCTTACTTCAAGCTTCTCAACCCGCAATGCCGAGGCGTGCATCGGATTGAGGCTCTGCCTCGATTTTGATCGTTAGCAATGACGGTGCCAAGCGTGGCGTCGATCCGATCCGCGACCCTGCCACGATGGTCGTATGGACTCGCGCGCCGCATCGTCGCAATGCATGCGTGCTACGCGTTTCGAAATTTGCGTTCGATAATGACGGGAGTCGGCAACCTGCCCGTCTCGAACTAACGACGCAGATGTGACGCGGATTCATCCGATCAGAAGTGATCAAAAACGGTTCTGCGTTGCGTCGAATCGTGCCTTCGCGTGATTTTTGAATGACGGGAGTATGTCGTTTTCGCCTCGTGTGATTACGATCTTTGGGTACGGATTCTCCCGTGGCGTAACGTCGTCTTAAGTCGGTGGAACTAATCAGATCGAAACTGATCCATCCGAGACTAAACGTCATGAAAATTCGTCTTTCGATCACATCGATGATCGTCGCTTTCGCCGTGGTTGTTTTGGTGAGCCTCACGGCGATGCTGACCACCAACTTCATGGCGCTCAATCAATTGCGGGTCGGCGGGCCCCTGTATTCGCAGATCAAGCTCGGCAACGATCTGGTCGCCGACATCCTGCCGCCACCGGCCTATGTGATCGAAGCCTATCTGGAAGCGACGCTGGCGCTGCGCCGGCCGTCCGAATGGCGCGCCCATGCGGCAAAGCTCGAGCAGCTGCACCGCGACTATCTCGATCGGCAGAAATACTGGTCGGGCTCCGAACTTGATCCGGCTCTGAAGACGCGGCTGACCGTCGACTCCGACGCGGCGGTGCAGAAGTTTTGGAGAGCGGCCGAACAGGAGCTGATCCCGGCCTTGAGCGCAGGTGACGAAGCGGCGGCCGAAGCCGCCTACACCAAGCTCGATTCAAGCTATGCGGCGCACCGCGCCATCATCGACGACATCGTCAAACGCGCCAACGCTGAGAATGCCGAACTCGAAACCGAAGCTGCGCGCCAGGTCGGCAGCTACTCGACCATCGTGTGGATTTTGTCGGGCTTTGCGGCGCTGCTGATCGCGCTCGGCGTCGCGGGTCTCGCAGTCGGAATGGTCCGTCCGCTGGTGCGTCTCACCGCCGCCATGCAGGCGATGGCCGCCGGCATGCTCGACGTGGTGATCCCGGGGGCTGGCCGCAGCGACGAGATCGGCGGCATGGCCAAGGCGATCACCGCGATCAAGGCCAACGCCGAGGAGAAGGCGAACCACGAGGCCGCCGAGAAGAGCCGGCAGGAGCACCTCGCCGCCGAGCAGCGCAAGGCCGATATGGCGCGGCTCGCCGACGGGTTCGAAGACGCGGTCGGCGAGATCATCAAGACCGTGTCGTCGGCCGCCAACGAATTGGAAGCCGCCGCGCACTCGCTGTCCTCGACCGCGGCGCGCTCGCTCGAACTGGCGGTGGGCGTCGCCTCGTCGTCGCAGGAGGCATCCGCCGGCGTGCAGTCGGTGGCGTCCGCCAGCGAGGAATTGACCGCGTCGGTGCACGAGATCGGCCGGCAGGTGCAGACCTCCGCCAACGTGGCGAACGAGGCGGCCGATCAGGCGCGCCGGACCAATGAACGCGTCAGCGAATTGTCGGCCGCTGCGGCCCGGATCGGGGACGTCGTGGAGCTGATCAGCAATATCGCAGGCCAAACCAATCTGCTGGCGCTGAACGCGACGATCGAAGCCGCGCGCGCCGGCGAAGCAGGCCGCGGCTTCGCCGTGGTGGCGTCGGAGGTCAAGGCGCTGGCCGAGCAGACCGGCAAGGCCACCGGCGAGATCGGCCAGCAGATCACCGGCATTCAGGCGGCGACCGGCGAGTCGGTGGCGGCCATCAAGGAGATCTGCTCGATCATCGGCCAGATGTCGGAGATCTCCTCCTCGATCGCCTCCGCGGTCGAAGAGCAGGGCATGGCCACCCAGGACATCGCGGTCAACATCCAGCACGCCGCCCATGGCACTTCGCAGGTCGATGAGGACATCGCCCGCGTCCAGGCCGGCGCGCGCGAGACCGGTGCAGCCTCGGTGCAGGTGCTGTCGGCCGCCAAATCGCTGTCGAGCGAGAGCAGCCGCCTCCGCGCCGAGGTCGGCAATTTCCTGGCGTCAGTGCGGGCGGCCTGATCGGAAGGCTTAGGCCCAGGCTCCGTCATTCCGGGACGCCGCGAAGCGGCGGACCCGGAATCTCGACGTTCAAAGCACCGCCGGTCGCACAACAATCTCGGGATCCGGGTTCGCGAGCTATCGCTCGCGCCCCGGAATGACTCCCGACTGAGTGATGTCCGTGGCGCTTAGTGGCCCGCCGTTTCGATCGCGTCGGCGATCGCGATTGTCTTCTTGGCGATTTCGGCGTGCAGGCGTTCGACCATACGGCCGTCGAGCTGGATCGCGCCGCGGCCCTGGTTCTCCGGCCGCTCGAACGCGGCCAGGATCTTGCGGGCCTGGGCGACGTCCTCGGGCGGCGGCGTGAAAGCCGCGTTGCAGGCGTCGATCTGGCCGGGATGGATCAGGGTCTTGCCGTCGAAGCCGAGGTCGCGGGCCTGCGCGCACTCTTCCGAGAGACCATCGACATTGCCGATGTCGCTATAGGGACCGTCGAGCGCGACCAGGCCGTGGACGCGGGCGGCGAGCACGCAATGCGTGATCATCGACAGCATGGTGGAGCGGCCGGGCAGCATTCGGATCCCGGTCTCGCGGGAAATGTCGTTCGGGCCGAACACGAAGCCTTCCAGACGGGACTTTGCATCCTGCTTCTGAGCCGCCAGCTCTTCGGCGTGCAGCACGCCGCGCGCGGTCTCGATCATGATCCAGACCCGGATCGACGGATCGGCGCCGAGCTCGGCGAGCTTGCTGCTGACAGTGGCGATGTCTTCGATGGTCGAGACCTTCGGCACCAGAATGCCGTCCGGCCCGGCCTTCGCCGCCATCGCGATGTCGTCCTGCCACCACGCGGTGTCGAGTGCGTTGATCCGCACCAGGATCTCGCGCTTGCCGTAGCCCTTGGCGGCCACCGCCGTGGCGATCTGATCGCGCGCCGTATCCTTGGCGTCCGGCGCCACCGCGTCTTCGAGGTCCAGGATCAGGCCGTCGGCGGGCAGCAGCCGGGCCTTTTCAAGCGCCCGCGCGTTCGATCCCGGCATGAACAACAGGCTGCGGCGCGGTCGAATCATGGTTCCCCCTTCGGCGTCACAAAAACGTCCGAGCCGATAGCATCTGGATCTTCCGGTCGGAAGGCTTGTTCGCGGCCCCGTCCTGTGATTATGCGAGCGGCATCTGGCCGCGCGCGTTGTGACGGCGGTATCGTTCGCCGACGCGCCTCACCCCCGCACCCCGAAGGAGGGAACTGCGCCGATGACATCCTTTCCGAAGTCACTGATCGACGGTTACGAGGCGTTCCGGACGCAGCGGCTGCCGACCGAGCAGACCCGCTTCCGCGAACTCTCCGAGCGCGGTCAGTCGCCGGAAGTGATGCTGATCGGCTGCTGCGACAGCCGGGTCTCGCCGGAGGTGATCTTCGACGCCGGACCGGGCGAAATGTTCGTGGTGCGCAATGTCGCCAATCTGGTGCCGGTGTACGAGCCGGATGGCGGCGCCCACGGCGTCTCGGCGGCGCTGGAGGTCGCCGTGCAGGTGTTGAGGGTGAAGCATATCGTGGTGCTCGGCCACGCGCTGTGCGGCGGCATCAAGGCGTTCACTGACAAGACCCCGCCGCTGACCGAAAGCGACTTCGTCGGCCGCCGGATGCAGATGT
>NZ_QTKI01000349.1:0-5154 GCF_010820945.1 Rhodopseudomonas sp. BR0C11 | reverse complement strand
GCGGGTCCAGCAGCACCAGATCGTCTATCAATCGCTGCAGGGGCAAATGGGCGGCGTGCTGCACGCGCTGGCGCTGCAGACCGGCGTGCCGGAAGCCTGACGGCGGGCCCCGACTGTCCAAAGCCGGGCGGCCTCGCCGTTAGGCCGCCCTGCGTCTCGCACGATCGCTAGTCGAGCTGCTGCTAGTCGAGCCGCGCAACGCGCGCGGTTGCGCGATCCATGCGCCGGCGCATTGCGTTGACGCTGTCGGACAGTTCTCCGACATGCTGATCGACCAGCGTACCGCGGGCGATCTCCTCGATTTTGCACATCTCGTCCTCGACACGCGCCAGCGTCTGTTTCGCGCTCCCGGTCAGCGACAGCAGAATGACCCGCCGATCTTCAGCGGATTGGGTGCGGATGAGCAGGCCGCGCTGCTCCAGCGGCCGGATCTGTGCCGAGACGAACGATCCCTTCATATTGAGCAGCGCCGCGACTTCGCCGACCGGAACGCCATCCCGGTCGGCCAGAAAGTCGACCGCCTTGATCAGCAGCCATTGCGATCCCGTCAGGCCGACTCGGCGCCCGAGCAGTTCGGCCATCCGCAGGATCGAAAAACCGATCGCTGATACGTCCCAGACCAGACGACGTAGCAGACGATCGGCATGATCGATGTCGGTGGCGGTGCCGATCGTCTCGTCGGCGGATTTGTTGTTCGTCTCGGGCATTATCCCGTCGTCCTTTCAGCACGGCCACGCGTTTCGTGCCCTGCGCGAAGCATCGCCTCTCCAGACAGATCGGAGCGGATGCTTCGAGTCAGGCCGGCGAGCGCTGATGCGCCCGGCACGGGTGGCGAAATTTCATCGGCATTTGGCGGGCGGAGCGGTGTCGCGGCGCCCGGACTCGTCGTCGGTCAGACGGCCTGTTTGGGCGGGGGCGTATCGGGACTTGCCCGCAGCGCGATCGCCAGCGAAGCCCAGGCAAAGGTGGCCTTTTGGCTGTCGGGCGATGAGCGTCCGACCAAGGAGGCCGGCATGACGGCAGATGAACACGACGGGCAGCGATCGCAGACCGAGATGGCCGAGGCGTCAGTGCTGTCATCCACAGAATGCGTGCTGAACACGGCGGTCGCCGCCACCTCTGTCGGATGGAGGCAGGCGATCTGATGCAGCAGGCCTGAGACGAGATAAAGCGAGATCACCACGATCAACGACAGGCGACGGCGCGGCTGTGCCGTGTCGGTCGAAAGCCATCGCACGAATCCGCTTCTCATACGGGATCGCATAACAAATCTGTCACAATCCGCAAAGGCGGGCGAGCGCATGGGCATGGTCCGCTGCGCGGCGACGACGTTAACGAAGGCTTTACAGCCGCGCGGCACCGTCTCGGTGGGTGGGACACATGTCGAACTGGCGGGACGAAAAGGAGAAGGCCAACGCGCTGGCGCTGGCGCGGCTGACCAAGCGGCTGCCGGAGGTCTTCCCGCAGTCCGTGCTGATCCATGCCAAAGCTCGCGCCTATGTGCCCTCGACGCTCCGGGTCGCCGTCGACTCGTATTGGCGGGCGCATCCGCTGCGGGCGGAGCGGCTGGCGCGCGTGCTCGCGGCGCGCAGCGGCGCCCCCGCCGGCTGGCAGTGGCACGTCGGCGATCCAGAGGCCGGACTGCCGGCAACGTTTCGAACCCCGCCTGCGCCGTATCGTGAGACTGCGCACCAGCGTGGCCCCGGCTTCTGCTGTGTCTGCGGCCAGCCGGTGTACCGGTTCGGCTGGCACGCCGATCTATGGGACGCCGGCATCAACAAGAATGCGACCTGGCACAGCGCCTGCGTCACCGCCTGGCAGTTCTGGAATGCACCGAGTGGCCAGACCAAGCTGTTGCGGCGCCTGCAAGGCCGCCGTTGCCGTGAGACCAATCGGCGGCTGTGGCGGACTGTAGAGGTCGATCACCTCGTGCCGCTGTTTCAGGTGTGGCGGCAGCACCGCGATCGCGCATGGCCGGAGCTGCTCGGCTATTGGGGACTGCCGAATCTGCAAGTGATCAATCGCGAGGTCCACGTCGCCAAATGCGCCGCCGAGGCGCGCGGCCGGCGCACCGCGCAGATCGCCGCCGCAGAGGACGCTGCGGCTTAGTTAGTCAGGCGACCGACGACGCGGCTGTCAGTTCGCTTCGATCGCGTGTACCGAAAACACCGTGTCCGGATCGGTCCAGCACCGCGCCGGAGTCCAGCCGGCCTGCTGCGCCAGCGCGCGAAACCGCTCCAAGCTGTATTTGTAGCTGTTCTCGGTGTGAATGGTCTCGCCGTCGCGGAAGCTGATGCGTTCGCCGAACAGATGCACGGTCTGGTCGCGCAGGCTGACCAGGTGCATTTCGATGCGGTGCTGATCGCGGTTGTAGATCGCGCGGTGCGCGAAGGCGGACAGATCGAAATCGGCGACGAGTTCGCGGTTGATGCGGATCAGCAGGTTGAGATTGAACTTGGCGGTGACGCCGGCGGCGTCGTCATAGGCCGGCACCAGAACGCGCTCGTCTTTCTCCAGGTCCACGCCAATGATCATTCGGGCGCCGCGGCCGAGAATTTCGCGGGCGCTCTCCAGGAATCGCCGCGCCTCTTGCGGCTCGAAGTTGCCGATCGTCGAGCCGGGGAAGAACCCGACCTTCGGCAGGTCGCGGACCGCAGGCGGCAGCGCGAACGGCTTGGTGAAGTCGGCGGCGAGCGGATGCACCGCGAGCTGCGGGAAGTCCCGCTGCAACGCTTCGGCCTGGGTGATGATGAAATCGCCCGAGATATCGACCGGCACATAGGCCGCGACCTGGTGGGCGGCGAGCAGCAGGCGGATCTTGGTGGTGGCCCCGGCGCCGAATTCGACGATCGCCGCGTCCGGTTGAATAAAAGCTGCGATTTCGGCGGCGCGGTCCCGCAAAATGCCGAGCTCGGTGCGGGTCGGATAGTACTCCGGCAGGCGGGTGATCTCGACGAACAGCTCGGAGCCGGCGTCGTCGTAAAAGTACTTCGGCGACAGCTCCTTCTGCGGTTTTGTCAGCCCATCCAGCACGTCGCGCGCAAACGCAGCCGTGTTGGAATCGAGCCGATGCGCTTGCGTCTGCACAGCGACGTGCACGTTCATAGGCGATCCTCCGGGCTGCGCGCGCGGCGCATCTAGGTTTTCAAATCAGGCGCCGTAGTCGGCGAGCCGCAGGCCGGTGAACTGCCAGCGGTGATGCGGATAGAAGAAATTGCGATAGGTGACGCGGCTGTGGCCCTCCGGCGTGGCGCAGGACGAGCCGCGCAGCACCAACTGATTGACCATGAACTTGCCGTTGTATTCGCCGAGCGCGCCGTCGATCGCCTTGTAGCCCGGGTAAGGCGCGTAAGCGCTGCGGGTCCATTGCCAGACGGTGCCGAAGGCGTCGGGAAGCTGACCAGCGCGTGCCGCGACCTCCCATTCCATTTCGGTCGGCAGGTGCTTGCCGGTCCAGCGCGCGAAGGCGTCGGCCTCGTAGTAGCTGATGTGGCAGACCGGGGCGGCGGGATCGATGCTCTGCAGGCCGCCGAGCGTCATGATCTTCCATTCGCCGTCGACCTGCCGCCAATGCCCCGGGGCTTCCCAGCCTTCGCGCTCGGCGCAGGCGAAGCCGTCCATCAGCCACAGCGTGGCGGTGCGATAGCCGCCATCGGCCATGAACTGCAGCCACTCGGCATTGCTGACGAGGCGGCGTGCCAGCCGCACCGGTCCCACCAGCGCCCGGTGCACCGGTTTTTCGTTGTCGAAATGGAAGCTGTCGCCGGCGTGGCCGATCGGGTGGATGCCTTCCGGCAACGCCACCCAGTCGTCGCCGCGATGGCCCGTCGGCAGCCGCCACGCCGGGTCGTAGGCCGGCGGGATCGGATTCTGCGCGAAAGCATGGAGGATATCGGTGAGCAGCAATTCCTGGTGCTGCTGCTCGTGATTGAGCCCGACCTCGATCAGCGGAGCGATCTCTTCGAGCTTGGCAGCGTCTGCGGTCGCGAACCAGTTCAGCATCGCCTCATCGACGTGGCGGCGATACGCCGCCACTTCGGCGACGCCGGGACGGGTGAGAAGGCCGCGCGCCGCGCGGGTATGCCGCGGCCCGGCCGAGACGTAATAGGAGTTGAACAGGAAGGCGTAGTCGGGGTGGAACACCTGATAGCCGGGACAATGCGGGCCGAGCAGGAACTGCTCGAAGAACCAAGTGGTGTGGGCCCGATGCCATTTCGCCGGGCTCGCATCCGGCATCGATTGCACCACCTGATCTTCCGGCGACAGCGGCGCCGCGCGGCGCTCGGTCTCGTCGCGCACGGTACGATAGGCGTGGGCCAGCTGAGCGGCCCGATAGCGGGCGGAGACGGACGATGTGGAAGATTCGGCTGCAGAGCTTGCGGCGGAGGACAAAATCGTCACGAGCATCTCCGGTTTGGTGGAAAACGCTGCTGTTGGGAATGAGTTCCAGATCAGATAGGCGCTGGCGATCCGGATGAAAGGCCAGCGGCGTACCGGCCGAGATTTTACCGATGGTCAGGCGGCCACTCGGGTTCGGCCCCGGGCCGCCGAAAAAGGGCAGCGAAGTCAACGCGACAGCCGGGCTCAATCGGTTTTGACTTGGGCTATCCAGAGGTTTCAGGATACATATATGACCGTTCGACCCGGCCGCTGGTGGTCAGCCGGCCGCGCCGCAAAAGGATTCGCCATGAGCATCGAGCAATTCATCGACAACGAAGTGAAGGCCAACGACGTGGTGCTGTTCATGAAGGGCACGCCGCAGTTTCCGCAGTGTGGCTTCTCCGGTCAGGTGGTGCAGATCCTCGATCACATCGGCGTTCCGTATAAGGGCCACAACGTGCTCGAGAACGCCGAGCTGCGCGACGGCATCAAGGTCTATTCGAACTGGCCGACCATCCCGCAGCTGTACGTGAAGGGCGAATTCGTCGGCGGCTGCGACATCGTGCGCGAAATGTTCCAGGCCGGCGAACTGCAGAAGCTGTTCACCGACAAGGGCATCAAGGCCGCCGCCTGAGCCCCTTCGTTCGCCAGATCGGCACGGCGACCTGTGAGGTCGTCGTCGCCGACATCACCACGCTCGCCGTCGACGCGATCGTCAACGCCGCCAATTCGTCGTTGCTCGGCGGCGGCGGCGTCGATGGCGCAATCCATCGT
>NZ_QTKI01000035.1:0-20830 GCF_010820945.1 Rhodopseudomonas sp. BR0C11 | reverse complement strand
CGAGGCGGCCGCCGCTTCCGCGAAGTCCTCAAGGGGAGGAAGGCGGCAAGGTCGGGATAGCTGGCGCGCCGTTTCTCATCCTTAATTCGCAGCTTTGCGAGTCCATGACGGTAATATGGCGCGACCCTGGATTTTCATCGCCGTCGCTTTTGGAGCCGGCGGCCTGCGATTCCGAAGCTACCAGTCGGTTCCAACGAACTCGGCGTCGAGGGGACTCCTGCAACAGAAAAATTGTTGCAGCATTGTTGCAGGTTCGAACCCTTTTCGCCGTGGTTGTAAAATCGGTTCGCGCCCGTCAACAGATTTTACAAAATACAATCAAATGTTTATGGCGGAAGGGGTGGGATTCGAACCCACGGTACCCTTGCGGGCACGCCGGTTTTCAAGACCGGTGCCTTAAACCACTCGGCCACCCTTCCGGACCGGGAGCCGTCGTCATGGCAAGGCGGGATCGAGGTCGCCGGCCAGCGGTTGCGACGGCGTCCGCTGCGCTTGTTTAGGGTGGATTGCCTGGCGGGGTCAACGGCTTGCCTGAACGCCTTTTGAAAGCCGACGGCAACGATCAGACCGGCGCTATGTCCGACTTTGGTTAAAGCGGTGCGCTCTGCGAGCAGTTCCGTACCGGTCCTGAGCGGTGCCGTGGATAAGGGCGGATTAGGGTTAATCAATTGGTCTCTTGCCGCGGGGCCGAGGTTTCCCGGGGAAGTGAGTTTGTTGGAATGCGTAAGCCCGACTTTGACGTTCGTCCGAACGCCGAGCCGATCGATCATCCGCTCAATCGTGCCCCTGTGGTTCACACCCGCGACCCTGAAGCGATGCGCGAGGCGATGCTGTCGGTCTACGGGGCGCGGGATTTTGTGGCGGAGGCGGAGGGGTTCGAGGGATTCGGCAGCTATGTCGGGCTAGAGGGCGTAGGGCTCGGCTTCTGCGCCTATGCGGCGCCGGCGGTGGCCGAGTTCGACGAGACGGACTTCGCCCGGGTGCAGATCGCGCTACGCGGCAGCAGCCGGACCTCGTCCGGCTCGTCCAGCGTCGATGTCGATCCCGAGCATTGGTGCGTATCGTCGGCCGGTACACCGTCACGGCTCGAATTCGGCCCCGACTACCAGCAGATGATCCTTCGGATCACCACTTCGACGCTGACAGCCACGCTGGAGGCGTTGCTCGGCGTCAAGCCACGCGGCAAGCTCACCTTCGCGCCGCATCTGTCCTGCGATGATCGTGGCGCGTCGGCGCTGCGCGATCTCGCTCTGTATGTCGCCCGCCACGTCGATCCGGCTGCTCCGGCCATGCCGCCGTTCATGCTGCGGGAGATGCAGCAGGCGCTGGTGGTGTCGTTTCTGAGCGTGACCCGGCACAATTACAGCAGCCAGCTCGACCGCGACGCCCGGGATACTGCTCCCGATTACGTCCGCGTCGCTGAAGATTTCATCGAGGCGTCCTGGAATCGGGCGATCACCATCATCGATCTGGCGGCGGTGACCAATGTCGGCGTCCGCAGCCTGTTCAAGGCCTTTCAGAAGCACCGCGGTTATTCGCCGATGGCGTTCGCCAAGGCGGTGCGGCTGAACAAGGCGCGCGAGATGCTGCTGTCGGGGGATCCGTCCCGCTCGGTCACCTCGGTGGCATTCGCCTGCGGCTTCACCAATCTCGGCCATTTCGCCAACGACTATCGCCGCCGCCACGGCGAGCTGCCCTCGGAAACGCTGGCACGTCGGCGTTGACCGGAGCCCCGGCCGCCGCTTGGGCTGCTCCGTCGAGTTGCGCATAGGCAGGTGGCGTCGTCTTCGCTAACCATGTGGCGTCAGGACGATCGGGGCGCGCCGCGGGCGGGCGCAGGAGCGGCAGAGCCGGCCAGGTGAGCGAAGACGGCAGCATCGGGCATTCCAGTAACCTCGTCGGGGTGCCGATGCGGTTTCTCACCGGCGTCGGCTTCAACGACGCGCCGGTGCCGCTGCACATCGCCGGCGTGCGCGAGATGAATCCCGGCCTGTTCGAGATGCTTGGGCAAGCGCGCGACCTCGCTGAAGCCGGCGAGGCGTTCGCCTGCTACATGACGGCGCTGTTCGGGATCGACGCCGAGCAGCGCGTCCGCGGCCGCGACGGCCGCCGCCGTTTCCGCTCGTCCTACCTCGATCTGATCAAGGGCTGGGGTTTCGACAGCAACGGCGCCGAGGGCGCGGTGCTGAAGGGCTGGGTCGAAAGCCGGTTCGGGCTGTTTCCGACCTTTCACAAGGAGCCGATCCGGCGGATCGCCAGTCCGGTGTGGACCGTCTATGTCGAACAGAAGATGTCGAGCCGCTTCCACAACAACGCGATCTTCGTCCAGCTCGATCTGCTGTATGAATTTTGCCAGTGGGCTTTGACGCATTTCTCCGCCACCGGTAGCACCCATGTGACGCTGTATCGCGGCGTCAACGGCTTCGATGAGCATCAGATTGTCGAGCGGCTCGACAAGCGCCACTGCATCATCCGCCTTAACAACCTGACCTCGTTCACCTCCGACCGGGGTATCGCCGATTGCTTCGGCGACACCATCCTGACGGTGCGGGTGCCGGTGGCAAAAATCCTGTTCTTCAATCGGCTGCTGGCTGCCCATCCGCTGAAGGGCGAGGGTGAGTATCTGGTGATCGGCGGCGACTATCGCGTCACCGCGAGCTACTTCTGAAAGGGCGCGCCATGACCTCGCCGAGCCTGCAAGACCGCGCGCTCGCCGCCTATCTGGGCTTTGCGATCGGCGACGCGCTCGGCGCCACCGTCGAGTTCATGACCAAGTCGGAGATCGCGGCGCGCTACGGCGTGCACAAGGACATCATCGGCGGCGGCTGGTTGCGGCTGAAGCCGGGGCAGGTCACCGACGACACCGAGATGGCGCTCGCTCTCGGCCGCTCGCTGATCCGCTGCGGCGGCCTCGAGCTTTCTGATCTCTGCGACGAATTCGCCGCCTGGCTGAAGACCGGCCCCGTCGATGTCGGCAGCACCTGCCGCCGCGGCATCCGCCGCTACATCACCACAGGTGAGATGCAGGGGGCATATTTTGAAGGCGACGCCGGCAACGGCGCCGCGATGCGGATCCTGCCGCTGGCGCTCGCCACCTCCGGTCGTCCGGAGCAGGCCAATGCCTGGACCATCGCGCAAGCGCATATTACGCATCATCATCCGTTGTCGGATGCGGCGGCGCTCGCGCTGGTCAAGATGTTGCAGACACTGCTGGCGGGGCAGGGGCAAAGCGTCGCCCGCGTCATCGCCGACGATCTGGTGCACGCCCACCGCATTTTTGGTTTCACGCCGTATCGCGGTCCCGCTACCGCCTATGTGGTCGACACTCTGCGGACCGTGCTGCACTACTATTTCGCGACCGGCAGCTTTGCCGATTGCCTGATCGCCACCGTCAATCAGGGCGACGATGCCGACACCACCGGCGCGCTCGCCGGAATGCTCGCCGGCGCCACCTATGGCCTCGCCGCAATCCCGAAGCGTTGGCTCGATCGGCTCGACCGCGATACGGTCACGGCGATCCGCGGTCAGGTGCCGAAGCTGTTGGAATTGGCGGCCGCCGCGCCTGGGTAGCGGATCGCTTAAATATTGCCGCACATGGGAAAGGCCCCGCGCTCTGCGGAGCCTTTCTCGCGACCATATAGATCTGGACGAGTGACGTCCCGAGATCATCCCGTTTGCAGGATCGATCCCAGCGACGATCAGCGCTGTTCGATCTCCAGCAGCGCGACGAACTGGTGGATGAAATCGTAGATGCTCCAGTACAGCGCGCCGTGGGTATCGATGTCGTCGGTGCGAAACGCCTGTGCGAATGATGCCATGACTGCCACCCTTGTTTTTGTTGTGCCGCGGACGCCGCTGGCGTCGTCGCGGGAGCAGCCTCGGCCGGCACCACTTAACAACTGGTTGGAAGGGCAGGCGCTCGTACTTTGGAGCGTTAGCGGACGTTGAACAAACGCCGCTGATCGACAGAAATAACTACACCGATACCAAGCGGAATGGCATGTCGGGATTTTGGCCGTCAATAATTACCAACGATGGGAGCGCTAAATGTCTCGGTTCAAACAAGCTCAATCGTCGACGCGGGTCAAAATGGCCTTCATCGGAAGGCCGGGTGTCTCGTGGGCGTAGCCTTCGATCGTGACGTAGCCATCCTTGGCGACGCCATCGAAGATGATTTCGAACGGCTCGATCCCGAACACCGACAGCCGCGAATGATCTGACGAGTAGCGTACCCCGCGCAGATTCCCGCTCACTGTCAGTCCCTTCTCCGAATAGGCGCCGGAATACAGGAATGTGGAGTCGCCGCCCTGGATCTTGCCGTCGTGAAGAAAGATCACGCCGTGCGACTTCTTTCGCGCCGTCTCGAACTCGGCCTTGTAGAACCCTCGAAGATGATCGGTCATGTCCACCCCTGCGATCGCCGCGGGTGCTCTACCACTCCAGGTTTAGTAAGAGAAGCGGTGGATGCATCTGGAGTTGAAAAATGCTGCGGGAGCTTAGGCGAGGTGGTTCGGCGAGGGCGTTCTGATCGCACGCGAAGTCGCCGGGGAGCGGTCGATCGCGGTGCATCAAATTGCTGCACAAGGGCGGTAAAAGCGGCAGGTTTCGCATCAACAATGCGCTTGACTTGAACTACGAACTCGACGACCGTAATCGTCAAGCGTTGGGCAACTAAGCCCTGAGACGCAAAGAGTTTTGAACCATTTCCGACACCGCGCAGATCGATGCGCGTTTGGTTGGTGGCGAAAGCGCCCTCGGCTCGACAGCCGGTGGGCGCTTTTTGTTTTTGGACACGGGCATGACGAAGCGGCTGCGCATCGGTGTGATGTTCTCCACGACCGGCTCCTACGGGGCGGTCGGGCGCACCATGCTCAATGGCGCGATGCTCGGGCTCAGCGAGGTGGCGACTAGCGGAAATGGGCCGGAGATCGAGCCGGTCATCGTCAATCCCGGCGGCGACCTTTCGCAGTATCGCGCGCTGGCTCACGAGCTGCTGGCCTCCGGTGTGCGGCAAGTGATCGGCTGTTACACGTCGTCGAGCCGCAAAGAGGTGATTCCGTGCTTCGAGAAGCACGATGGCCTGTTGTGGTACCCGTCGCACTACGAAGGCTTCGAGAGCTCTGACAACGTCATCTATACCGGCGCCTCGCCGAACCAGCACGTGCTGCCGCTGGTCGATTATCTTGCCGCCAAGCATGGCAAGCGCGCCTTCTGCATTGGCTCGAATTACATCTGGGCGTGGGAGAACAACCGGATCTTCCGCGAAGCGCTGATCGCGCGAGGCGGCGCGGTGCTGGCGGAGCGCTATCTTCCGGTCGGGGACACCGACGTCGATCGTTCCATCGCGGCGATCCTGGAGCAGCGCCCGGATTTCGTGTTCAACAATCTGATCGGTACCAGCGCCTACGCGTTCTTCCGTGCGTTTCGTGCGGCCTGCCGGGCGCATGGCATCGACCAGGCCGCCGAAATCCCGGTGGCGAGCTGCACCCTGGCCGAGCCGGAGCTTTCCGAAATCGGCGCCGAAGCGGTCGACGGGCATCTGTCGTCGAGCGTGTATTTCGCTTCGCTGGCAGGCGCGGCCAACGATGCCTTCACTCAGGCTTACGCGACGAA
The DNA here is from genome assembly GCF_010820945.1 of Rhodopseudomonas sp. BR0C11. Taxonomy (NCBI): domain Bacteria; kingdom Pseudomonadati; phylum Pseudomonadota; class Alphaproteobacteria; order Hyphomicrobiales; family Nitrobacteraceae; genus Rhodopseudomonas; species Rhodopseudomonas sp. BR0C11. The sequence goes on along the minus strand of NZ_QTKI01000035.1, from coordinate 15,217 downwards.
GTTTCCGGATGCGCCACCGACTTCGGCGGATGCGGAAGCCTGCTACATCGCGGTCAAGCTGCTCGCCGCCGCTTTGCAGCAGGCCGGCACTGATGAGGCCAGCGCAGTGCGCGCGGCGGTCGCCGATCAGCGCCTGATCGCTCCCCAGGGGGAGGTGCGGATCGATCCGCAGACCTATCACGCCTGGCTGACGCCGCGGATCGGACGGTCGACGGCGGCCGGTCAATTCGAAGTGCTGCTCGAAGCGCCTGAGCCGATCGCGCCCGATCCGTATCTGGTGCAAACCTCGCCGCGGTTCGCCGCCGCTATGCGTTCTCCATTGTTGAGGCTGGTGAAGTCATGACCTTCCGACCGGTTCAGAACTTCAAGGGCGGCCGCGCGCTCGTGGTGATAGAGCGCACGGGCAGGGAAGGCGCGCTGGAGCCGACGCTGGCCAAGCTCGGCGTCAGCTGCGAGATCGCCCCGATCGTCGACGGACGGGCTCAGATTGACCTTTCTTCGCTGGTGCCTGATCGCGACATGCTGTTCGTCGACGGCGATCTCGACGGTGTCCTGGCGATCGAGCTCAATCCGCTGTCGCAGCTGCCGCCGGTGCCGGTGATCGGGCTGGTCGGCGTCGAGGCGCCGAGTCGGCTGAAGGCACTGGTCAATCTCGGTGCCACCGCGTTCCTGCGCAAGCCGGTGCACGGCGGCGCCGTGTACTCGGCGCTGTTCATGGGCATCAACCAATTTCTCCTGCGTGGCGGGATGCAGGAGCGCCTGCAGACGCTCGAGGAGCGCCGTCGCGGCCGCAGGGCCGTGCTGCGCGCCGTGGTCCAGCGGATGCGGGACAGCGGCCTCGACGAAGACGGCGCTTACGACCAGATCCGCCGGGAGAGCATGCGCGTGAGGCAGAGCCTGGAGAGTTACTGCGAGGATCTGCTGAGCCGACGGGCGAGGCCGCCCGATTCGACTGGCCACACCGGCACTCCGCCGCTGCACCGTGGCGACAAACGAGCGATGTAGGAGACAGCAACATGACCGGAACTGTATTACGGGGACTGCATGCAGCAGTCCTCACGGGGACGCTTGTCCTCGCGTCAGGTGCGGCGTTCGCCGCGGAGAAGCCGATCAAGCTCGGCGTGCTCGAGGATCAGTCGGGCGATTTCGCGGTGGCGACGATCGGCAAGGTCCACGCCATCCAGCTCGCCGCCGACGAGATCAACAAGGCCGGCGGCATCATGGGCCGGCCGCTCGAACTGGTGGTGTACGACACCCAGTCCGACAACACCCGCTATCAGGAGTTCATGCGCCGGGTGCTGCAGCGGGACAAAGCGGACGCGGTGTTCGCTGGCTTCTCTTCGGCCTCACGCGAAGCCTATCGGCCGATCGTCGATCAGCTCAATGGTCTCGCCTTCTACAACAACCAGTATGAAGGCGGCGTCTGCGACGGCCACATGATCGTCACCGGTGCGGTGCCCGAGCAGCAATTCTCGACGCTGATCCCGTGGATGATGGAGAAGTACGGCAAGAAGGTCTACACGCTCGCCGCCGACTACAATTTCGGCCAGATCTCGGCCGAATGGGTCCGCAACATCGTCAAGCAGCACGGCGGCGAAATGGCCGGCGAGGAGTTCATCCCGCTCGGGGTGTCGCAGTTCTCGCAAAGCATCCAGAACATCCAGAAGGCCAAGCCGGACTTCGTGGTGACGTTGCTGGTCGGCACCGCGCAGGCTTCGTATTACGAGCAGGCTGCTTCGGCCAACGTCAACCTGCCGATGGCGTCCTCCGTCAACGTCGGGCAGGGCTACGAGCACAAGCGCTTCAAGCCGCCGAGCCTGAAGGACATGTACGTCACCACCAACTACATCGAGGAAATCGACTCGCCGCAGAGCAAGGCGTTCCTGGCCAAGTTCAAGGCGAAGTTCCCGAACGAGCCCTACGTCAATCAGGAGGCCGAGAACTCCTATCTCGCGGTCTATCTCTACAAGCAGATGGTGGAGCGGGCGAAGTCGACCAATCGTGACGAGATCCGCAAGGTGATCGCGCAGGGTGACGTCTGCATGGATGCGCCAGAAGGTAAGGTCTGCATCGACCCGAAGAGCCAGCACATGTCGCACACCATCTACCTGGCGCACGTCAATGCCGATCACTCGATCGACTTCCCGAAAGTCTGGCCGGACATCAAGCCGTATTGGCTTGGCGAGGCCGGCTGCGACCTGACCAAGAAGGATCCGATGGCGCAATACACGCCGTCGAACCCGCCGCCCAAGTAAGTGCGGCGGCCCGCTCCGGCGCACCCTGACGCGCCGGAGCGGCTGCTCTGCCTCCACGGACTTTCGTCGGGCCGCCGGAGCCGCGGCCTTCCACGCCCACCTTGCTGGACGTCAGATGGACATCGCTACCTTCGCCTTCGCGGCGCTGTATCAATTCGCCGACGCCTTCGCCTTCCTGGTGCTGTCGGCCTGCGGGCTCGCCGTCATCTTCGGCATGATGGGCGTCATCAATCTCGCCCACGGCGAGTTCATCATGTGCGGCGCCTATGTCACCGCCACCGCCGTGCACGCCGGGTTGCCGCTGCCGCTCGCCATCCTGACCGGTGCGCTGGTGTCCGCGGTGGTGGGCATGTTGGTCGAGTTCGTGGTGGTGCGGCATCTGTATGAACGTCCGCTCGACACCATCGTGGCGACCTGGGGCCTCAGCCTGATTGCGACCCAAGGGACGCTGATCGTGATCGGCTCGACCATGGCCGGCGTCGGCACGCCGTTCGGCAGCTTTCAGGTCGGCGCCTATTCGTATTCGATCTATCGGATCGTGCTGTTCCTGGCTGCGCTCGGCGTGCTCGGATCACTCTACGCGCTGTTCAATTGGACGTCGTTCGGCGTGAAGGCGCGAGCCACCATTCAGGTGCCGCATATGGCGGATGCGCTCGGCGTCGACACCCGCTGGATCTATAGCCTGACCTTCGCCTGCGGTGCCGGCCTCGCCGGGCTTGCCGGCGGGCTCTACGCGCCGACCATGACGCTGGTGCCGACAATGGGCGCGACGTTCCTGATGGAGGCGTTCGTCACCGTGGTAATCGGCGGCGCCGATGTGTTCCTCGGCACCGCGCCGGCTGCCGCAGTCCTCGCGGTGGTGAAGTCGGCGATGACCTCCTGGCAGGGGCAGTTGTTTGGCCAGATCGGCCTCTTGGTCGCGGTGATCATCGTGGTCCGGGTGCTGCCGAAAGGCATCTCCGGCTTCCTGCTGCGCGAACGGACCTGAGGGAGGCGAGGGTGAACGGATTGATCTCTCTCTTCCGCCGGCTCGAAGGCCCCCAGACCAAAGGCCGCGGCAAGCTGTTCTGGTCGGTGTTCGTGCTGGCACTGTTCGGCGCGCTCGCCTATCCGATGTTCAGCGACGGCTACACCGTCGGCAATACCGCGTACTTCTTCGTCTGGGTGTTCATTGCGCTCAGCCTGTGCCTGATCTGGGGCTACGGCGGTGCACTGTCGTTCGGCCAGACCGCATTCTTCGGCATCGCCGGCTACAGCTACGGCATCCTGACGCTGAACTTCGGCGCGGCGTACGGTTTCACCCTAGTCGCGGTGCTGGCAGCGATCGCGATCGCCGCGGTGGTGGCGCTGCTGCTCGGCTACTTCATGTTCTTCGGCCGGATCGAAGGCGTGTTCCTCGGCATCGTCACGCTTGCCGTGACGTTGATGCTGGAGCGGTTCATGGCCCAGACCGCCGGACCGGAATGGCGGATCGGCGCCGCGCGGCTGAACGGCTTCAACGGCATGAGCGGAATGCCGCCGATCACCATCCCGTGGTTCGACGGGCCGATCGTGCTGTTCGCCGATGTCGGGCTGTACTACCTGATCCTGGCGTTGGTGGTCGTGGTCTATCTCGGCCTGCGTATCCTGGTGAACTCGTCGTTTGGCAACGTCATCGTGGCGATCCGGGAGAATCCGGAACGCGCCGAAATGCTCGGCTACGACATCCGCAAGTATCAGCTCATCAATTTCGTGATCGGCGCCGGGCTCGCCGGGCTGTCGGGCGTGCTCTACACCGCCTGGGGCCAGTACATCACGCCGTCGAGCATGGGCATGACGTCGGCGGCGCTGCCGCTTATCTGGGTCGCGGTCGGGGGGCGCAGTGATCTGACCTCGACGCTGGTCGGCACGCTGGTGGTGCTCGCCGGTTTCCAGGCCCTGACGATCTACGGCAGCCAATACGCGCTGGTGGTGATGGGGCTTCTGCTGGTGCTCACCGTGTTGATCGCGCCGAACGGTCTGGTGCTGGGAGCAATGAACGTGATCGGCCGGCTCGTCGCCCGCGCCAAGGGAGGACGGAACTGATGGCGCTGCTGCAACTCCGCGGCCTGAACAAGCATTTCGGCGGCCTGCACGTCACCAACCAGGTGAATCTGTCGTTCGAGACCGGCGAGATCCACTGCCTGATCGGCCCCAACGGTGCCGGCAAGAGCACGCTGTTCCGGCTGATCCTCGGCGAATACGCGCCCGGCTCCGGTGAGATCTTCTTCGCGGGCGAGAACATCACCGCGCTCAAGTCGTTCGCGCGGATCGCGCGCGGGCTCTCGGTGAAGTTTCAGGTGCCGGGCGTGTTCAAGGGGCTGTCCGTGCGGCAGAACCTCGAGATCGCGCTGCAGCGGACGCGGCACGGCGCCGAGCTCGATCAGGAGATCGATCGGCTGCTGGCGTTTCTCGGCCTCGAAGCCGAGCAGAAGCAGACCGCGGGCAATCTCAGCCACGGTCAGAAGCAGTGGCTGGAGATCGGTATGGCCACCAGCCTGAAGCCGCGGATGCTGCTGCTCGACGAGCCTACTGCGGGGATGTCGCCGGAAGAGACGTTCCAGACCGGCGAAATGGTCAAGCGGCTCAATGCCGGAGGCATGACGGTGCTGGCGATCGAGCACGACATGGCGTTCGTCCGCCAGGTCGCGCAGCGCGTCACCGTGCTGCATCTCGGTCAGGTGTTCGCACAGGGCTCGATCGACGACATCGTCGCCGACGAGCGGGTCGCGGCGATCTATCTCGGGCAGGCTCATCACCATGCGTAAGGAAGTCATCCTCAACACCGTGGGACTGCGGGCTGGCTATGGCGGCAAGCCGGTGCTGCAAGGCCTCGAGATCGAGGTCCGGGAAGGCGAGATCATCGCGGTGATCGGCCGCAACGGCGTCGGCAAGTCGACGCTGATGAAGAGCCTGATCGGGCTGATCCCGGCTATGGACGGCTCGATTGTGTTTCGCGGCGAACCGATCGAGCATCTGCCGGCGTTCAAGCGCGCGCGGCTCGGCATTGGTTATGTGCCGCAGGGCCGCGATGTGTTTCCGCGGCTCAGCGTTGCCGAAAACATCGCAGTCGGCGCCTCTATCAAGGGGCGGCTCACCGAGCAGCAGCGCCGCGAGGTTGTCGAGACGTTTCCAATCCTCGGTGAGCGTTGGAGCCAGCGCGCCGGCACGATGTCCGGCGGTCAGCAGCAGCAGCTTGCGATCGGGCGTGTGCTGGTGGCGGATCCCGAGCTGATCCTGCTCGACGAACCGTCCGAGGGCATTCAGCCTAACATCGTCCAGGACATCGCCCGCGACATGGTCGCGCTGAACGCCAAGACCGGCGTCACCATCATCCTGGTCGAGCAGAACCTCGACATGATCCGGGCGATGGCCCAGCGCTGCTACGTCATGGACAAGGGCCGGATCGTTGCCGACCTCGACCGCGCCGCGCTCGACGACGAGGCCGAAATGCGCCGCCACCTCGCGGTGTGAGCTGATTTCAACCAAGGAGACCAACATGGCCTGGCAGACTGAATCGATCATGGCGCGCAAGGGCGTCGCCAAGGGCGTTCGCGGCGCGACCCACACGCTCACCGAGGCGCAGCAGGGCAAGTATCACTACGTCTATGGGCCTTATTTCGACAAGGTCCTGACCGTCGATCCCGGCGCGGTGGTGGCTGCCGAAACGCATGATGCGTTTGAAGGCGCGATCAAGAGCGAGACCGACGTTCCGTCCAAGATCCTGAACTTCCCGTTCCTCAATCCGCAGAACGGCCCGATCTGGGTCAATGGCGCCGAAAAGGGCGACACGCTGGCGGTGTACATCGAGAGCATCGTGCCGCGCGGCCCGCAGCCGCGGGGCACCACGGTGGTGATGCCCGAATTCGGCGGCCTGGTCGGCACCGGCAACACCGCGCTGCTGAACGCGCCGCTGCCGGAGCGGGTCAAGAAGCTCGAAATCACCGCCGAGCACGGCACCAAATGGAATGACAAGATTACGCTGCCGTATGAGCCTTTCATCGGCACGATCGGGACCTCGCCGGAGATCGAAGCGATCTCGTCGCTGGTTCCGGACTACTACGGCGGTAACATGGATCTGCCCGATGTCGGCGTCGGCGCCATCATCTATCTGCCGGTCAACACCGCGGGCGCGCTTTTGTATCTCGGCGACTGCCACGCCGCGCAGGGCGACGGCGAACTCTGCGGCGTTGCGATCGAGCATCCAACTGTCACCACGGTGCAGATCGATCTGATCAAGGGCTGGCCGATCCACTGGCCGCGGCTGGAAACCAAGGACTTCATCATGACGATCGGTTCGGCGCGGCCGATGGAGGATGCCGCCCGCATCGCCTATCGCGAGCTGTGCCGTTGGATGGCGGCGGATTACGGCTTCGACGAGATCGACGCCTATATGCTGCTGACGCAGGCCGGCCGCGTCCGGCTCGGCAACATGGTCGATCCGAAGTACACGCTCGGAGCGTCGATCAAGAAGTCGTTCCTGGTGTGAGGGGAGCGACGGCGATGTCGCAGCTGCTGAAGGTCGCTACCGTCCAGTTCGAGCCGATCATGGCCGAGAAGGAGCGCAACATCGCGCGCCTGCTCGAGCTGTGCGAGGAGGCGGCGGTGGGAGGCGCCAAACTGATCGTCACCCCGGAGATGGGCACCACCGGCTATTGCTGGTACGACCGCGCCGAGGTGGCGCCGTTCGTCGAGCCGATCCCAGGGGCGACCACGGCGCGTTTCGCCGAACTGGCGCGCAAGCACGATTGCTACATCGTCATCGGCCTTCCGGAAGTCGATGAGGACGGTATCTACTATAATTCCGCCGTCCTGATCGGCCCGGAGGGATTGATCGGGCGTCACCGCAAGACGCATCCCTATATCTCCGAGCCGAAATGGTCGGCCGCGGGCGATCTGCACAATCAGGTGTTCGACACGCCGATCGGGCGGATCGCGCTGCTGATCTGCATGGACATCCATTTCGTCGAGACCGCGCGGCTGATGGCGCTGGGCGGCGCCGACATCATCTGCCACATCTCCAATTGGCTGGCGGAGCGTACCCCGGCGCCATACTGGATCAGCCGGGCGTTCGAGAATTCGTGCTACGTGATCGAGAGCAACCGCTGGGGGCTGGAGCGCACCGTGCAGTTCTCCGGCGGAAGCTGCGTGATTGCGCCGGATGGCGGCATCGCTGCGGTGATCGATGGCGGCGATGGTGTTGCCTTCGCCGACATTGACCTCGAAGCGGCCCGTGCGCGGCGGATCGGCGGCGAGGCGGTGTTCCGGCAGCGGCGGCCGGAGCTATATCCCGAACTGCTGACCGGCACCTTCAGCTGGAATCCGTACGACTTTTTCGGCTTGTACGGCCACGAGGCGTGGCCGAAGGGCAAGCGCTCCAAGCTCAGCGCCGCGCAGTTCGCCCCGAGCGGCGACGTCAATGCCAATCTCGATCGGATCGAGACGCTGGCGCGCCAGGCGAGGGCGGACGGCGCCGAGATGGTGGTGTTTCCCGAGCTGAGCCTGACTGGGGTTGGCGATCCGAAGGGGCTTGCGATCTCTGTGCCGAGCGCCGCTACCGACCGGCTTGCGGCGCTCGCGGGCAAGCTGTCGCTGTATCTCGTCTGCGGTCTCGCCGAGCGCGACGGCGAAATCTTCTACAACAGCGCGGTGCTGGTCGCGCCGGACGGCAGCCTCACGACCTATCGCAAGACCCATCTGACCGAAGACGAACGGAGCTGGGCGCAGCCCGGCGATAGCTTCGTCGTGACCGATACGCCGCTCGGCCGCGTCGGTCTGCTGATCGGCCACGACGCGATATTTCCCGAAGCCGGCCGCGTGCTGGCGCTGCGCGGCTGCGACATCATCGCGTGCCCGGCCGCGATTACGACGCGGTTCAGCACGCCTCATGCGGGGACGAGCGTCCAACAGCCGGCACCGATCCCGACCGGTGCCGATCCGCATCACTGGCATCACTTCCGCGTCCGCGCTGGCGAAAACAATGTGTTCTTCGCGTTCGCTAATGTGGCGGATATGGCGCGCGGCTATCCGGGACTGAGCGGCGTGTTCGGGCCGGATACGTTCGAATTTCCGCGCCGTGAGGCGCTGATCGGGAGCGAGGAGGGCGTTGCCACCGCGACGATCGACACCTCCAATCTCGACAGCGTGTATCCGACCAACGTGGTGCGGCGGAAGGATCTGGTGGCGATGCGAATGCCGCACAGCTACCGGCCGCTGGTGCAGGCTATGGCCGGCAACTACTAACCAAGGGGAGCGAGCATGGATCTGGGATTGAAGGGCGCCAAGGTACTCGTCACCGGTGCCACCAAAGGTATCGGCCGCGCGATCGCCGAGACGTTCGCGGCGGAAGGTGCGCATGTCGGTCTATGTGCGCGCAATGCAGCCGAGGTCGAGAGCGCGGTCGCTGCGCTGAAGGCGAACGGCGTGTCGGCGTTCGGCAGTGCCGTCGACGTGTCCGATGGCCCGGGGTTGAAGGCGTGGGTTGCCGACATGGCGGCCAAACTCGGCGGCATCGATGTGGTGGTCGCCAATGTCAGCGCGCTGGCGATCGGCTCGGACGAAGAGAGCTGGGCGAAAGGCTTTGCCACTGACATGATGGGCACGGTGCGGCTGGTCGACGCCGCGATGCCGTTTCTCGAACAGAGCCAGCAGCCGGCGATCGTCACCGTCTCGAGCGTCTCGGGGCGGGAGATCGATTTTGCCGCCGGGCCCTACGGCACCTTCAAGGCGGCGATCATTCACTACACCCAGGGTCTTGCTTATCAGCTCGCCGGCAAGGGCATCCGCGCCAACACCGTCTCGCCCGGGAATACGTACTTCGAGGGTGGCGTCTGGGAGCAGATCAAGAACGGCAACCCCGATCTCTACAACACCGCGCTCGCGCTCAACCCGACCGGCCGGATGGGCACGCCGCAGGAGATGGCGAATGCCGTGGTGTTTCTCGCCAGCCGTGCCGCCAGCTTCATCACCGGCACCAATGTTGTGGTCGATGGCGCGCTCACCCGTGGCGTGCAGTTCTGAGGTGCTGCACGTCATGCTGAGCTCATTTCATTCTGCATCATGGAATGACGCTGTTACCAAATACCTTTGCGGGGTGAGCGCGCCCAAATAACGATGCGCCGCGTGCTGATCAGTTGCGACGCGGCGTGTGGATCAGGCTATACAGCCGCGTTTCGGGTGGTGGGGGGCGCGGTGTCGAGTAGCAGCAGTAACTGCGCGGTCTGTCGATCTGCGACGGAATTGCTGCGCGCGCGCCCACTTGTGGAAGGCTACGAGCTTCGCGACTACGCGTGCCCGCAATGCGGCGGTGTGTTTAAGATCGTCGTCAAGTGCGAGGAAGCTCAGCCGCGGCAACCGCCGAAGCCGGACAAGCCTTGAGCTGCGTATCAGGCGCCCGCGAGGAGCGCTGCACCACGGCCTGATCGATCCGTAGCGTTACCGGATCGCCAATGCCGAGCTCGCTTGCTTCGGACAAGCGCAGCCGCAACTTGCGGCCGTCGACCAGCACCGTGCAGACGCCGCTCGCGTCGCGCTCGCCGAGGTAGATGCCGGTGAGGACGAATGGATCGCGGCCCGGCGCGGCGACCAGCGACTCCGCTGGCCCGCCGTCGAACACCACGCGGCCGTGCTCGATCCGGACGACGCGGTCGGCGAGGCGAAGGATCTCGGATGCGTCGTGGCTGACCAGCAGGGTGGTGGTGCCGAAGCGGCGATGCAGCCGGAGCAGATCGTCCTGCAGCTTGCGCCGCATCGCCGGATCGAGCGCCGACAGCGGCTCGTCCAGCATCAGCAATGACGGCCGCCGCGCCAGTGCGCGGATCAGCGCCAGCCTCTGCTTCTGTCCGCCCGACAGCCGGTCCGGCATGGCGTCGGCCAGCCCCTCGAGCTCGACCAGTTGCAGCAGCTCGTCGACCTCATCACGATGGGTGCGTGATCCGATCGCATAGTCGACATTGCCGCGCACCGTCATGTTCGGAAACAGCGCGTAGTCCTGAAACACCAGCCCGATCGAGCGCTTTCGCGTCGGCACGTTCACGCGCGCCGCGCTGTCGCTCCACAGCGTTCGGCTGACGCGGATGCAGGCCTCTGCGGGTCGCGCCAAGCCGGCCGCAGCCCTGAGCAGGGTGGTTTTGCCGGCACCCGAAGGACCGGTGATCGCCACCAGCGAGCCCAGCGCGATCCTCAAGTCGACGTCGAGCCAGAACGGTCCCGCCGGCCCGCTCAGCGGTGTGCGGACGCGGAGCGCGATGTCGTCCGTCCCATTCTCCATTGCCTGTCTGCCTAGCGGGATCGTTGTATAGTGAAATATACAACGATCGCTGCCTCTGCTAGCCAGAGTTCGGCGAGCGGATGCAAGGGCGAGGGGTTTGGAATGGTGTGGTCGATCAGATCGGCGGTGATGGGCGTGGCCCTGGTGTCGTTCGCGGCGCCGGCGTTTGCGGATGAAACGACGCTGGCCGCGGGTGCAGGCTATCGGCGGCCGATCGCCGAACTGGCCGCTGCCTATGAAAATCAGTCGGGCGACAAGCTTCTGCAGGTGTACGGCCACATGGGGCAGGTGCTGGCGCAGGCGCGCGAAAGCACTCAGGTTGCTCTGGTTTGCGGCGACAAGGCTGTTCTGGAAAAGGCCAAGGATCTCGGCATTGCGCAGATCGCGCCGCTCGGCCTCGGCCGGCTGGTGATCGCCTACCGCAAGGGCCTGACGCTCGTGAAGCCGGAGGATCTCGCGGCCCCCGATTTCAAGCGGATCGGCATTCCGGATCAAGCTAGCGCCGTCTATGGCAAGGCTGGCCGGCAGTTTCTCGAGCGCAGCGGGCTGGCCGCAACGATCGATGCCCGCCTGGTGCCGGTCGCCACCGTGCCGCAGGTAACGAGCTACGTCGCCAGCGGCGAGGTCGATGCCGGCTTCATCAACGCCACCGATGCGATCGGCGCGGCAGGCAACATCGGCGGCTATGTCGCGGTCGACAGCAAGCTGTACGATCCGGCCGAGATCGTCTGCGGCGTGCGGGCCCCGGCCGCGAAGGTGGCCGAGGGTTTCGTGCAGTTCCTCGGCACCGAACAGGCTCGCACCATCCTGCAGCGCTACGGGCTGTAGGCCGCGATGCTCGCTGCCGCGATCGAGGCGCTGCGCGATCCGGCGCTGATCGCGCCCGCGCTGCTATCACTGAAAATCGCCGCAGCGACGCTGGTGCTGCACATCGTGCTCGGCACGCTGCTCGGCTGGGCGCTGGCGCAGCGATCGTGGCCGGGCCGCACCGTGCTCGACGCGGTGGTGACGATCCCGCTGGTGTTTCCGCCGATCGCGCTCGGCTTCTTCCTACTTCTGCTGCTCGGACGCCGCAGCCCGGTCGGGCAGTGGCTCGACGCCAGCTTCGGCTTCAGCTTTGTGTTCTCGGTGGAGGGCGTCCTGCTGGCCTCGGTGATCGCCGGCCTGCCGTTGGTGGTGAAGCCGATCGAGGCGGCGATCGCCAGCGTCTCCCGCAGCCTCGGCGAGGCATCGCGCACGCTCGGCCGCAACGAATTCGAGACGTTCTTGTTCGTGATCCTGCCGAACATCCGCGGGGCGATCGTCGCCGGCCTGGTGCTCGGGACCGCGCGATCACTCGGCGAGGTCGGCATCACTTTGATGCTCGGGGGCAACATCGTCGGCAAGACCAACACGATCTCGCTCGAGGTCTACAACGCGGTGTTCAACGGTGAGTACGGCCGCGCCGCGGTGCTGTCGGCGCTGCTCGGCGTGGTGTCGCTGATCGTGTTTGCGGTGCTGCGGCGGGCGTCGCGACCGATCCCGCATTGAGCGGCACCGCGGGGGGAGGACTAATCCTCGCGCGACAGCTTGGCTTCCAGCTTCTTCAGCGAGTCGGCCGATGGCGGTGCTTTCTTGAACTCGCGGATCGCCTCTGCCAGTTCCTGATCGGTCATCGGCGTCGCAGGCTGACGCAACCGGCCGCCGGCGAGACCGTCGGCGATCAGATCGAGGTGCTCATCCGGGCCGTCGAAGAACTGCCGGATGCGGGCGAGAAAGGCTCGGTAGGGCAATGGACCTCCTGACGGACGGAGCTGCGCCCTGGCGGCTGCGACGTCCCATGTTCTCTACTGTTCCCGACACGGAACGACTCGGGACTGTAGGCGGAACTGACAAGGCTAATCCTATCATTTGATCCAAGGACGGGCGAGCGGGGCAGCGATGTTCACCCCGCATGTGCCGGCACGTTACGCTGGCGCGGCGCGGGCTCCTGGCGTGCCGCAGAAAACCTTTGCCGGTACTGCCCCGGTGACAGGCCGGCGATCTTGGCGAATACCTTGCGAAACGATTTGGGATCTTTGTATCCGCATTGCCAGGCGATCTGGTCGATCGGCAGCGTCGTGCTTTCCAGCATCACGCGGGCGCGGCCGATCCGCAGGTTCTGGCAATAGGCTAGCGGTGCGAACCCGGTGGCGCGTTGAAACCGGCGCTGAAACGTGCGGGGTTCGAGCCGCGCATGCTCGGCCATTGCCGCGACGGTCACCTCCGGCAGATCGATCCGCTGCAGCCAATGCTGCACCTTGAGGATCGCGGCGTCGCCGTGCCGGAGCCGCGGCAAGAACACGCTGTAGGCACGCTGGTCGCGGCCGGGCGGATCGATGATGAAGCTGCGTGCCGTCTCGATCATCGTCGCCGGACCGAGCAGCCGCTCGATCAAAGTGAGGCCCATATCGGTCCAGGCCATCATGCCGCCGGCGGTGATGATGTCGCCGTCGTCGATGATCAGCTTGTCGGTATCGACGCGGATGTCCGCGAACCGCTCGGCGAGTGCTTCGGCATAGGACCAGTGGGTGGTGGCGACGCGGCCTGCCAGTACGCCGGTCGCGGCGAGCAGGAACGTGCCGGCGCACACCGAAGCGAGCACCGTGCCGTCCTGATGGCGGGATTTCAGATAGTCCACCAGGCCGCCGGCCTGAGGCGTTTCTGCCGGCTTCTCCAGGCTCGGCAACAGCACCAGGATCGTCGGATCACCGTCCTCAGCCGGCAGACTGTCGAACACGCGGACGATGCGATCCTGCGCGTTGTCATAGGCGAGGTGGCTGATGCGGAGGAGCGGCGTCGTCTGGCCAAGACGCTGCCGTGCATTGCGATCGGCGATGGTGAGCAGATCGGTCAGTCCGTCGACGCTGGCGCGCTGCACCCCGGGGTACAGCACCAGGCCGATTTCCGGCGGCGACGATGCGCGGGCCATTGTCGGATTCGCCCCTCGATTTGTCGGGTCCGCCCATCCTGAGCGGCGTGTCTTTCACCTAGCGTGCAGCCATCGGCGCCGCAACGGCGCTCAAGGGAGGTTCTCATGACCAAGCGCGCACTGGTGATCGTCGATCTGCAGAACGACTACTTTCCGAACGGAAAGTTCGAGCTGACCAATATCGTCCCAGCGGCCGAGAATGCGGCCCGGCTGCTGCGGACCGCACGGGCCAAAGAAGAGTTCGTCGTCCACGTCCAGCACGTGTTCGCCTCGGCCGAGGCGCCGTTCTTCGTCAAAGGCACCCCAGGGGTCGAGATCAATCCCGCAGTCCAGAACCTCGAGGGCGAACCCGTGGTGGTGAAGCATCGGCCGAACTCGTTTCTGGAGACCGATCTCAATGCGCAGCTGATCGCCAAAGGCATCACCGACGTGGTGATCTGTGGCGCAATGAGCCACATGTGCATCGACGCCACGGCGCGCGCCGCGGCAGATCTCGGTTACACGGTGACGGTGGTGCATGATGCGATCGCGACCCGCGATCTGGAGTTCGGGGGCGTTCATGTGCCCGCCGCGCAGGTGCAGGCGGCCTTTCTCGCCGCGCTCGATTCCAGCTACGCGGCAATCGTTGCCACCGATGAGCAATTGCAGCTCTGATGCGGATGTGGTCGGCTTGACGGAATGACGACCGAATAAACGCCGTGCTTACGCCGAGGGTGCTTTGGCGTCCCCCGCAGCATCGCGTGATGAGACGACTCGCCGTCCGTTGATGGGCTGTCCGTGTACTGATACCAATTAGTTCGCGACCGAGAATGAAACCGTTGTCTGCTGCACGGTCAGCAGCAACGGACGTTCCCGCTGTCATTTATCTTTGGAATGGGCGGGCGAGGGAGATCGACTAATCTCCCAATCAATCGGTGGCGGCGTCATGGGGCATTCATGTGAGCCGCCAGCGGATGATTGGGGGCATCATGTCGAACGTCGAATTGATTTTCAAACCTGTTCGTTTTCTCGCGCGATTGGCGGCCGTCGCGATGGCAGCAGCGGTCGCACTTCCCGGTGGCGCGTCGGCCGATCCGGTGAGCCCGGCGGGGTGGACCGCAGGTATCGCGCTAGGCGCGCCGCTGCCGGAGGGCGTGTACCTCATCAATACCGCGACTTATTTCGAACGTTCGTCGCGGTTTGCCGCCCCGACGATCGATGCCGGCGTGAACATTCCGGTGGTGGCGTGGTCGACGCCGGTGACGATCCTCGGCGGGCGGCTCGAAATCCTCGGAATCTTTCCGGAGCTGACGGTCAGCGTCAATCCGAATAGCCCGACCAGTGCCGCTTGGCGGGATTTCTATAATCCGGCGGGGCTGGTCGGTCTGGCGTGGGATCTCGGCGGCGGCTGGGGCTTTGCCAACTATGTCGGCGCGTTCGCACCGGTGAACACCACCCTCGGCAACACGCTTAACCTCGGCGGCAATTACTGGACCTTCCTGGAGTTGGCGACCGTCGCCTACAACCGCGACACCTGGAGCGCGACCGCCAACTTCACCTATTCGAGCAGCGGCAGCGATCGCGCCACCGGCGTGAGCATCCAGCCGGATACGGCGCAGATCGATTTCTCGGTCTCCAAGCACTTCAACAAGTGGGAGGTCGGCCTGGTCGGCTACGGCTCGACCGATCTCGGTTCGCCGTCGCCGTTCCGCACCGCAGGCGGGCTGTACGGCAACCAGCAGAGCC
>NZ_QTKI01000348.1:0-5160 GCF_010820945.1 Rhodopseudomonas sp. BR0C11 | reverse complement strand
TCCGCGTGCTGCCCGCCGGCAACGACGTCGCCCGCCTCGCCCCGCTGCGCAACGGCCGCGCCCAGCTCGCCTGGATGGGATCGGGCACTTACTTCGCACAGGAAGGCGTGTTCGAATTCGGTGCCAAGGAATGGGGCCCGCAGCCGCTGCAGATCACGCTCAGCGTGGTCGACTGCAACGGCTCCTCGCCCGGCGTCGCCGCCGACATCGGCGTCAAGGAGATCAAGGATCTGCGCGGCAAGCGCGTCGGCTTCGTGGTCGGCTCGCCGGCGCCCAACCAGAATGCGCTCGGCATCATGGCCTATGGCGGCCTGACCAAGGACGACGTCAAGATCGTCGAATTCGCCAGCTACGGCGCGATGTGGAAGGGCCTGGTCAACAACGACGTCGACGCCGCGTTCGGAACGACGATCACCGGCCCGGCCAAGGAAGCCGAGAGCTCACCGCGCGGCCTGATCTGGCCGCCGATGCCGCATGCCGACAAGGCGGCGTGGGAACGCGTCAAGAAGGTCGCGCCGTTCTTCAATCCGGCGATGTCGAGCTGCGGCGCCGCGCACCAGCCGGGCAAGCCGATCGAGCTGTCGAACTACCCGTATCCGATCGCCACCGTGTACGCGACGCAGTCGGCCGATCAGGTGTACTCGATCACCAAGGCGATGATCGTCGACTACGACGCCTATAAGGACAGCGCCCCCGGCGCCACCGGCCTCGCGGTGAAGACCCAGACGATGAAATGGGTGGTGCCGTTCCATCCCGGCGCGGTCAAGGCGCTGAAGGAAGCCGGCCAGTGGACTGCCGAAGATCAGACCCACAATGACGGGCTGATCAAGCGCCAGGAAGTGCTGGCCGCGGCGTGGAAGCAGTACGCAGCCGCGGCGCCGTCCGGTGATCAGGAATTCCGCGACGGCTGGATGACAGCAAGGGCCGCGGCATTGAAGCGGGCCGGCCTGCCGAACGGGTTCGAGTAACGCATCGCAACGCCGGGGACATTGCCATGCGCGCTGCTGAATCCGCCGCCCGCCCGACCAAACGGATCGTGCTCGACGATCCGCACTCGGTCGACAACATGCAGGAAGCCGAAGTCACCCGCGTCCGAAGCCTGACCGGCTTCTGGCGCTGGGCGCTGGTGGCCGCCGCCGCGGCTACCATCCTGCTGTGCATCAACCAGCAGTTCTCGCTGCGCTTCTTCATCGGCTACACCCAGCTCAATACGGAGTACTTCTATCTCCTGATTGCGCTGATGCTGCCGTTCACCTTCCTGATCTTCCCGGGAACATCGACCGCGCGGCTCGACCGCGTGCCACTGTACGACATCGCCTTGTTCGCCGCGACCGTGGTGGCGGCGCTGGTACTGATGGGCTCCATCCGCAAAGCGGCCGAAGCCGGCTGGGAGTTCGGCGGCGCGCCGACGCATGTGTTCATCGCCGGCCTGGTGATGTGGGCGCTGCTGATGGAGGCGCTGCGGCGCACCGGCGGCTGGAGCCTGCTGCTCTGCGTGTTTCCGTTCACGGTGTATCCGCTGTTCGCCGGTGCGCGCTGGCTCGGCCCGCTCGGCGGCTCGCAGTCGACGCTGGAACAGGCGACCGCCTACCACGTGCTGTCCGGCGAGAGCCTGCTCGGCATTCCGATTCAGGCGTTCGCCGACACCGTGATCGGCTTTCTGGTGTTCGGCACCGCACTGATGCTGACCGGCGCCGGAAAGTTCTTCATCAACCTGTCGTTCTCGATCTGCGGCACGTTCCGCGGCGGGGCCGCCAAGGTCTGCATCTTCGCCTCGGCGCTGCTTGGGATGATGTCCGGTTCGATCATCTCCAACGTGCTGACCGCCGGCACCATGACCATCCCGGTGATGAAGAAGAGCGGCTTCCGCGCCTCCTATGCGGCGGCGATCGAGGCCTGCGCCTCGACCGGCGCGGTGCTGGCGCCGCCGGTGATGGGCGCCACCGCGTTCGTCATCGCGCAGTTCCTCAACGTCTCCTATGCCGAGGTCGCGCTCGCCGCGATCGTGCCGGCGGCGCTGTATTACATCGGCCTGTTCATGCAGGTCGACGCCTATGCGGCACGGCACGGGCTCGAGGGCATCCCGCGCTCGGAACTGCCGAGCCTGTGGCAGACGCTGAAGGAAGGCTGGTACTACGCCTTCGTGATCGCCCTGCTGGTGGTGATGCTGCTGTACTTCAAGCGCGAGAGCCACGCGCCGTTCTACGCCACCGCGTTGCTGCTGGTGCTCAACCAGATCTTCTCCAAGGAGACCCGCTGGACTCTCGGCAGCATCGTGCGCTTCCTGGAAGTCAACGGCCGCACCTTCGTCGAGCTGATCGGCATCCTGGCCGGCTGCGGCCTGCTGATCGGCGCGTTCTCGATGACCGGCGTGATCTCCAGCCTCGCGGCGGATCTGTTGCGGCTGGCCGGCGACAACGCCTTCCTGCTGCTGGCGATGTGCGCCATCACCAGCCTGATCCTCGGCCTCGGCCTCACCACCACCGCTTGCTACATCTTCCTGGCGATCCTGGTGGCGCCGGCGCTGGAAAAGCTCGGGTTGAACCGGATGGCGGTGCACATGTTCATCTTCTATTGGGGCATGCTGTCGTCGATCACGCCACCTGTGGCCATCGCGTCCTTTGCGGCCGCCGGCATCGCCGGCTCACCGGCAATGAAGACCGGTTGGGAATCGATGTGGGTGGGCAGCATCATCTACTTCATCCCGTTCTTCTTCGTGATGAACCCGGCGCTGGTGCTGCAGGGGCCGAGCCCCTATCTCGCCGCGCTCGGCCTGCTGACGCTGGCGGCCGCGGGCACGCTGTGCATCTGCGGCGGCATCCAGGGCTATCAGGTCGGCATCGGCAATCTCCGCCGCGCCGGCGCGCTGGAATGGCCGCTGCGCATCGCGCTGGTGATCGGCGGCTTTGTGCTGGCGACGCCGGGCGGCGGCATCAACCCGCTGTCGCAGGTGCAAGTCACCTCGCTCGGGCTGTGCCTGCTGGTCCCGACGCTGGCGATCGCGCTGCTGCTGGTCCGCCGCGGCGATGGCGGAGGGCAGCGTCTCGCCCGCCCCATCGTGTAGCAGCTACCGCCGCGGCGCCGGGCAAAGCACCGACGCCGCGGCGGTCTGCCGGTTGATTTTGCTGGACACACTACGCGCATTGGCTGAGCATCCTGGCGTTTCAAACCAAGGAGCTTTGCAATGCAGCGTGTATTGGAAGTCACTTCGGTTGAGCTCAGCCTGGTCAAGACCAAGCCTCCGCAAATTCACATCGTCACCCACGGCACGGTGCCGACCTCCGGCTGGAAGCAACCGCGGCTGTCGCCGTGGTTCTACATCCGGCCACCGGACGACGGCATTCAGGACTTCGATTTCGTCGCCGATGCACCGACCGGGATCGTGCTGCCGGTGATCACGCCGATCGTCGGCGAAGCCACCATCCCGCGCGATCCCGCCGATTATTGGGGCCCGGGCAAAGCGCTCCGCGGTGTCCGCATCCACGCCCGCAGCAGCACTCGGGAAGCGACCTTCGGCGACGCCGAAGAACTCGCCCAGGCGATCTCGCTGTTTCGCGGCGACGACGATCCGATCCCGTGGCTGATCTTCACCGCGACATCATCGGAATGCGACCTGACCGGCAAGGTGCTCCGCGTCTATCACACCGGCGACGTGCTGACCCGCGACTACCGGACCGACCGCGGCAATGTCGAGCTCGACCCCAATACCCAGCGCGTCGTCCGGGTGTGGTGTGGATGAATTTCTGAGATGTCCAAGCGGCGGGCTCCGCGCGCCCGCCGCCGCACGTCCGGTGATCAGCCCGGCAGCTTCTCGAACATCGGCACCAACAGGCCGGTGAAGCTGGTGAACCCGGCGCGGACACGGTCGCCGATCACCAAATCGTGGGCGCCATGGGCCATCATCCGGAATCCCTCGGCACAATCGACCAGCACGATCTTGAACGGCACATGCGCCCGCGCCTCCGCAGTGGCGGCGCGATGCACCAGGGTCCCGGCGCACACCACGCCCTCGCCGCTCGCGACCATCGTCGTCAGCTCCTCGCCCCCGCAGGCCGCGCAAAAATCCCGGCGGAAATACTGTACCGCGCCGCAGCCGCCGCAGCGCTGATAGGTGATCGTCGGCTCGCCGCCGGTCCAATCGGGCATCGCCATCTCGCTCATCGCACCCGCTCCAGGATCATGCTGACATGCGACGACAGCACGCCGCCATCGCCGTGCAGCAACGCCACCGAGGCATCGTGGACCTGACGATCACCGGCCCGGCCGGTCATCTGTAGATGCGTCTCGACCAGATGCGCCATCGCGCCGCCGACGCCGCAATGGCCGTAGCTCAATAGTCCGCCATGAGTGTTCAGCGGCATCGCGCCGTTCCGCGAGAAGTAGCCGTCACGCGCCCGCGCCGCCGCCTCGCCTCGGCCTGCGAGCCCGAGGTCTTCGAGCAGCATCAACAGCGTGATGGTGAAGCTGTCGTACACGGCGGCATACTTCACGTCGGACACCGCAGCGCCGCTCGCCGCCCAGGCCCGCGCGATCGACTGCTCGGCGCCGGACGGCCCTTCGGCCGGCATCGCGGTGACGTGTTGATGGGTGTGGGCCTGACCGCAGCCGCGCACCTTGATGCGATGTTCGGTGGTCGGCTCGCGGCTGATCACCAGCGCGGCGCCGCCGTCCGACACCGGGCAGCAATCGAGCAGCTTCAGCGGTGAGGCGATCGGTTTCGACGCCATCACCTCGGCGACGCTGATCGGCTCGTGAAATTGGGCGCCCGGATGAGTGATTGCGTGACTGCGCATCAGCACCGCGAACTCGGCGAGGTCTTCCTCGGTGACGCCGTGGTCGTGCATATAGCGCGATGCCACCAGGCCGTAATAGGCCGGGATGGTCGGCCCCAGCGGCACCTCGTAGATCGGGTGACCGACCTGCGCCAGCGCCTGCACCGAGGCATCGCGGCTCTGGCCGGTCAGCCGGTTCTCGCCGCCCACGACGAGGATGTTCTTGGCCGCCCCGCTCTCGACCAGCTGATGCGCCAGCATCGCCATCGCCATGCCGGTGGCGCCGCCGACCTGCACCGCGTGGCAATAGCTCGGCCGGATGCCGAAGTGCTCGGCGAACACCGTCGCCAGCATGATATGCGGCATCGTGGTCGAATAGCCGCACAAC
>NZ_QTKI01000347.1:0-5175 GCF_010820945.1 Rhodopseudomonas sp. BR0C11 | reverse complement strand
CCTTATTATGTGGTGCGGCCCTATGCGGTGGCGCCGGTTTACGGCGCGCCGGTGGTGGTCGCGGGCGCGCCCGTGGTGTCGGTGCCGCGGCAATGCTGGATCGCCGGCGCCTGGCGGCCGTGCTGACCGCGTGTCGGCTGTCATCATCAAGCTCAACCGGGGCGCGCCGGCTCAGGCCGGCGGGCTGCGACCGTTGAGCATCGAACACGATAGCGACGAGGTGCTGATGCTGGCGGTCGCAGAGCGCCGGCAGCAGGCCTTTCGCGTGCTGATGGCGCGGCACATGCCGCGCGCGATCAGGCTGGCGCAGCGCATCGTCCGCGATCCCGCCGAAGCCGATGATATCGGCCAGGAGGCGTTTCTGCGGGTCTGGAACAAAGCGTCGTCGTTCGATCCGAAGATCGCGCGGTTCTCGACCTGGCTGTACCGGATCGTGCTGAACCTCAGCTTCGATCGCACCCGCAAGCCGAGGCATGCGCCGATCGAGGATGCCGCCGAGGTGGCGTCGGCCGACCCGGCGCCGGTCGAAACGCTCATCGCCGCGCAGCAGCAGCGGCTGTTGGAGGCGGCGCTGGCAGAACTGCCGGAGCGGCAGCGCGGCGCGATCGCGCTGTTTCATATGGAAGGGCTGTCCGGCGAAGAGGCCGCCCGCGCGATGAATCTCAGCCCGAAGGCGTTCGAGTCGCTGCTCGGACGGGCGCGGCTGACGCTCAAGAAAGCAGTCGAGAAACGACAGGACGACAGGAGGCGGGCATGACGCTCGATCAATTCAGGCAGTTGGCCGACACTTGGGGCGGCGACGTCGAACGCTGGCCGGCGGAGGCGTGGAGCGCCGCGCGGCTGGTCGCCGCTACCGAACCGGGCGCGGCGGTGCTGCGCGAAGCGAGCGCGTTCGACGCCCTGCTGGCGATGCCGTCGGAGGTGGCGCCGGCGCGGGCAGGGCGGGTCGCGTTGGGGGTGCTGCAACGGATCGGCGCCGGCGAGGCGCGCGAGCCTTGGTATCGCCGGCTGCTGCAGCCCGCCTCGCTGCTGCCGGTCGGCAGCCTCGCCTGCTCGGCGCTGGTCGGCCTGTGGCTCGCCGGCACGCTGCCCTATCACCATTCGCAGGAGGCGATCGCGGCGATGGATGCGGTGTTCGATTCCTCCGCCGTGACGCTGTGGAGTCCACAATGACAATCTCGTTCAGGCGCATCACCCCGGAGCGCTGGCTGCTGCTGGCCTCGCTGTGTATCAACGTCGCGCTCGGCGCCTATATCGGCGCGCAGTGGCTGCGGCCGCAATGGACGCCCCCGCATGCCGGCATGCCGATGCGGCTGATCGAGCGCGTCGCCTCGCGTCTGCCGCAGGCCGACGCCGACATCCTGTGGCGCAACTTCAATGCCAAGCAGGTGACGCTGCAGCCGCTGCAGCGCGACTACGTGGCGGCGCTGCGCACCACCTTGAATCTCGCCGCGCAGCCCGAGCTCGACAAGCCGGCGCTCCGCGCTGCGGTCGAGAACGCGCGCGACAAGCGCAGCAAGGTTGGCGACGCGATGATCGACACCTTCGTCGAGACGCTGGAGCAGATTTCTCCGGAAGGACGCCGGCAACTCGCCGGCCGGCTGTTTCGCTGAACTGGCGCGCGAAGGATCGGACGGGCTCGAAGGTATCAACTACATCCGCCTCGACGGCGTCCACTTCGAACCCAAGGATTCGCCATGGTGCAACGAATGAACACTTCGAATCGGTCCGATCGTCCCGCGCCGCTGTTCCGTGCGCCCGACGTGCTGGTGCGGGCAACGCTGGCCGCGGCCTGCGTGGTTGCGGCCCTGATGCTGACCCTGCAGATGGCGAGCGCGCAGGATCGCGGCGCGGCGCGCGAAGCCTGCAAGGCGGACTATCAGAAGCTCTGCAACGGGGTGTCGCCCGGCGGCGGCCGCATCAAGAAGTGCCTGAACGACAATTTCAGCGCGCTGTCCGATCGGTGCAAGCAGGCGCTCGGCGGCGCCGACAAGTAAGCGGCGCGGGTCTCGGCCTCTGCTGAATTCAGTCCGTTGTGGGCGTCGGCGCGGATCGCGCCGGCGCCTGATTACTTCTTGGCCTTCGCCTTGGCCGGCTGCTTGGCAGCCGGCTCGGCCTTCGGGGTCGGTGCGTTCTCGACCGCGGTGTTGATGTCCTCGGTGAGCTTGGCGATCCGCGCCGCGTTGCTGCCGAGGTCGCTTTCGAAATAGCGCGACGACGATCGGATATCGATCCGGGTGTCCTCGCCATCCGGCCGCAGCCGGATCACCACGTCTTCGGGCAGGCTCAGGATGGTGGGGCGGGCCACCGCCTCGATATGGCCTTCGCGCTTCGGCAGCTGCGGCGGGCGCTCGTCGACCACCCGCCATTTCCGCCGGTTCACCAACTGCAGCACGATGTCATAGGCGCGCTGCACCGGCATCTCGACCTGAAGCGTCTCGATGTTTGGATAGGCGGCGCGCTGCCGCTCGGCGGAGTACAGGCCGGCATAGACCGCGGTGTTGACGTCGTCGCCGACCCGCAGCCGCGCAAGGGTCTCGAACTGCGGCGGATCGATCGAATCGGTGGTGATGTCGTGGATCGCCGGCAGGCTGCGGTACTGCCAGCCGAGATAGGCCGGGTAGGCGAGGATCAGTGCGTCGAGCAGCAGCGCCAGCAGGATGCGCGGGATGCCGCGCGAGCCGTTCTGCCAGATCGCCGCGAAGCCGGCGAGTGCCAGCAGGATCGACACCCCGGCCAGCGCCAGGGCTCCGAACCAGGTCGCCATCGCCGGGCGCATTTCGAGAAAGCCGAATCGCACCACACCGATCGACACCAGCGTCGCCACGGCGGAGAACACCGCAAGATTGCGGGCCCAGGTGGCGAGTCCGGAGACGGGCTCCTTCAGATACGGAGCGGAAAATCTGCGCGCCATCGCGTGAGGACTGCCGGGTTGATCGCGGCAGACATCGCGCCGCAGGAGCCTCCGTTGAGACCACGGGCGGCAGCCGAATTCAAGGCCGGAGAGGGAACCTGAGCGCCGGGGAAGGGCGCACGCTCCGAGTTTGCCGGAAGTGCTTCCGGCGGGTCTCGCGGGAAAGGTCAGCAGGCAGCGGCTCGGCGCCGGCCGGTCTTAAAGGATCTTCTGAATTCGCGGGATGCGCAGAATCAGGCCGGCGAGCAGGAAGCAGGCGACGCAGGTGGCGATGCCTGTCACCGCGAACTTCAGCAGCGGCGGCGCCGTCATGTTGCGCCAGGCGAGCGCTAATCCGACCAGCACCGGTGGATGGATGATGTAGATGGTGTAGGCCCGCGCGGCGAGTTGCTGCCATCGCGGGACGAGATGCTGATATCGGCGCTGAAACACAACCAGCAACAGCAGGATCAGCCCCCAAGCCACCAGCGGCTCCCAAAAGGCGTAGATCGCCGCCGGGACAGTCCAACCACCGTCGGACGAGTTGGTGGGGCCCGGCGGCCACACTCCGGCGGAAAGCGGCAGCAACGGCAGGCTCACCAGCGCGATGCCAAACCAGATCCTTGCGGTGCGTCGTGGGATTCGCTTCAGCCAGCGTGGTCTCGCCGCCAAGCATCCGGCAGCGAACAGCACGACGTAGCTAGCGAAGTAACCGAATTGCAGCCCGTGCCAACTTGTCCCGACCGGCCACCACAGCCGGAGGACGAACGCTGCGGCGCCGGTGAGCACCGCCAGGATTGCCAGTGTGGTGTTGGAAGGAAACCGAGCCGCGGTGGCTTGTGGGGCCGTCGATCGTTGGGAAAGCAGCAGCCAGGGCACTGCCGCGACCCCAAAGATCAGCAGTGCCTCGGCAAACCACAGCGGCCCTTCGATGAACCGGCCGCGCTGCCACAGCGCCAGCAGCGTCGGCCAGAACGCATGACCGCTGGCGAGCCCTGCAAGGGCGACGGTCAACGGCCCGATCACCAAGCCGAACAGCAGCAGGGGCACGCCGAGCCGTAGCAGCCGGTCGCGCAAATAAGCCCAGCTGCCCTTGGTGCGGAAGGCGGCCGGGGTGAAATAGCCGGCGAGCAGAAAGAACAGGCCCATGAAGTAGGCCTGATTGGTGGCCACGAACATCGTCAGCAGGTGCGACGACAGCGATCCGTTGGGCGTCACCTCATGATAGAACCAGCCGCCGCTGGCGCCGTAGGTAATCGCGGTGTGATGAAACAGCACCAGCAGAGTCATCACCGCCCGCAGCGCGTCGAGTCCGCTGTTGCGGTCCGGCCGAGCTTCGGCGGCGGGTTGGGAACGCACATCCACAGGCTGAGCCCCCACACCCATCTGCATCGTGGCGCTCCATCGCCGCGCGGTCACCGCATCATTCGTACGAGCCGGTCATATCGGAAGCCGCCAGCCTTTGCGCCCGAAATGACGAGCGGCAGCGGCACGTTCAAGCAAATGTGCGGATGTTAAAGTGGAGGGCCGAGCTCGCTCCGACCGCTGCGCGCTCTCTCTCCCGCTTGCGGGAGAAGGGTGGGGTGAGGGTGCCGCAGGTAGTTAGCTTGAAACACGCGGAGAGGAGTGCCCTCACCCGGATCGCTACGCGATCCGACCTCTTCCGCAAGCTGGAGAGGTTACGCTGTCTTCGGGGAGAGGGTGGGGGCGGCACTGAGCTGCGGAAGTTGCGATGGAGCCGAGGTCTCAGACCCAACCGCTGCGGGCTCCCTCTCCCGCTTGCGGGAGAGGGTTGGGGTGAGGGCGCCAGAGGCAGTGAGCCAGCGTTGCGTGCTAAGCCCCTACGCCGCTGCCCCAGGCAGCGTGTAGGTCTTGAACTGATCGCGCAGTGCGGTTTTCAGGATCTTGCCGGTTGCCGTATGCGGGATGGCGTCGACGAACACGATGTCGTCGGGCATCCACCATTTGGCGATCTTGCCGTCCATGTACTGCAGGATCTCGTCGCGGGTGCAGGTGACGTCGGGCTTGAGCTGGCAGATCAACAGCGGGCGTTCGTCCCATTTCGGGTGATACACGCCGATCACCGCGGCTTCCGCCACCTTGGGATGGCCGACCGCGAGGTTTTCGAGGTCGATCGAGGAGATCCACTCGCCGCCCGACTTGATCACGTCCTTGGAGCGGTCGGTGATCCGCATGTAGCCGTCCTTGTCGATGGTCGCGACGTCGCCGGTGTCGAAGAAGCCCGCGTCGTCGAGGATCTCCTTGTCGACGCGGTAATACGC
>NZ_QTKI01000346.1:0-5205 GCF_010820945.1 Rhodopseudomonas sp. BR0C11 | reverse complement strand
TGCCGCAAGGACGACGGTCTGGTGTTCTCGTCAGCGGCCGGCCCCGCATCGCACGCTGCCCCCGCTTCGGCGCAATCAGCATCGCCGGCTCCGGCGGCAGCGGCCCCGAAGGCAGCGCCGAGCGACAGCGTGGCGCGGAGCGACGCCGCCGAGTAGCGCTGTGTCGCTGCGTGCGACACGCGTTCGTGCGAAGCACCGCTGCACCGCCGCGGAATTGAAGCCGTCACGCAAGCTCTGGTAAAGTCACGCCGTCAGGAATCGTTTGGGGGCGTTGCGTGGCTGAAGCTGACTCCACCCGCCGCGGACGCCCGGGGCCGCAAGGCCCGCGCGGACGTCCCGGTGAACCGGGCCGACCAGGACCACAAGGACATCCGGGCCGTCCCGGCCCCGAGGGGCCCCGCGGCAAGCAAGGTCCGGTCGGCAAGCCAGGCCCGCAGGGCAAGGCCGGTCCGCAAGGCAAACCCGGCGTCGCCGGCAAGCCGGGCCCCGATGGCAAGCCCGGTCCGATCGGCCCGCAAGGCAAGCCCGGCCCGCAAGGTCCCCGTGGTGAACAAGGCGCGCGTGGCGAGCAAGGTCCTCGTGGTGAGCAAGGCCCGCAAGGTCCGCGCGGCGAACAGGGCCCGCGCGGCGAGCCCGGCCCCGCCGGTGCGCTCCCCTCGATCGAGCAGGTGATGCCCTGGCTGCACCTGATCTTCGACGCCTACGAAGACTACAAAGCGCAGCGCGCCCGCGAAGCCCGCGAGCTCGAAGAGGGTCTCGCCGCCGAAGCTCTCGAGCAGGCGGCGCGCGAAGCCGCCGAGCGTGAAGTCGCTGCCGCGATCGAAGCCGCAAATGCCGAGGCCGAGATCGCGCTCGACGACGAGGCCAATGCCGAGGGCGGCAAGAAAAAGAAGAAGCGCAAGCACAAGGACTGATCGCGCCGCTTGCGTGATCCGTCTCGTTCGATGAGCCCGCGCGGTCAGCCGAACCGCGCGCGCGATCGTTCCCTCGCCTTCACCGCCTCGACCTCGCGGTCGCGCGGCGCGGCCTGGGTCTGCAGCGACAGCAACAGCGTGCGGGCCACGTCGGTGATCTCACTCACCGCGCGATCGAACGCGGCGGCATTGACCTGCGACGGCGCATTGAAACCCGACAGCTTGCGGACGAACTGCAGCGCGGCGGCGCGAACTTCGTCGTCGGTCGCCGGCGGTTCGAAATTGAACAGCGTCTTGATGTTCCGGCACATGCAGCGGCACCCTTGGGCCTGGACAGACCACCGATGGTAATCGCATCCACCCGCGATACAACATGGAACCGCGCGACATAAAACCTTGCCGATGGCCGTGCGATGATTAGCTGACGTCAGGGAGCGCAACACAGCGCGGCGCGGAGACGGCAGCATGGCTTCGGCGATCTGGTACTACACGGTTCTGGTCGCCGAATCCGTCCTCGGCATCGTCGGCCTGCGGCTGTACGAGGAGCCGGCCTACACCGTGCTGGACAGGCCGGGCGACACAATCGAGATCCGGCGCTATGCGCCGAGGGTCGCTGCCGAGGTCGATCTCGAGCGCCGCGGCAATGCCGACGGCCAAGCCTTCACGCTGCTGTTCAACTACATCGCCGGCGCCAATCGCGGCGGCTCTGGCGCCTCTGAACGCGTGGCCATGACCGTGCCCGTCGACGTAGCACGGCCGGAGAAGATCGCGATGACCGCGCCGGTCGAAACCGCGACGCAGGACCGCATGACGCGGATGCGGTTCTTCCTGCCGGCGGCCTTCACGGCCGAGACTGCGCCGAAGCCCGACGACGCGCGGGTGCAGATCGTCACCGTGCCGGAACAGACCATTGCGACGCTGCGCTTCTCAGGCACCGGGCGCGACCTGCGCGAGCGCGAGCAGCAACTGATCGCCGCGCTCGCCAAGACGCCATGGCAGCCGGTCGGCGCGCCCTACGGCCTATTCTACGATGCGCCGTTCACGCTTCCGTTCGTCCGCCGCAATGAAGCCGCGGTGGAAGTCGCGAAGCGCTGACCACACGAAGCTGATCACACCAAGCCGAGATCGGCCGGACGCACGCCGGCGAAGACCCGTTGCAGCGCCGCGGCGTCCAGCCCGTACATGCGCTGCACCAGACCGGCGAACAGCGCGCGATAATCGGTCAGCACCGGATAGTCGCGGTTCTCGAACAGCGACGGCTGCGCCACCTTGATCTGCTCGCCGGCGATGCGGCCGCCATTGAGCCCGCCGCCTAGCACCCAGTACACGCTGCCATGGCCATGATCGGTGCCGCGATCGCCGTTCTCGCGGAACGTGCGGCCGAATTCGGAGATCACCACCACCACGCTGTCGCGCCAGGCCGCCGGCCCGATCTCCTCGCGGAAGCCGGCGAGCGCCCGGCCGAGCTCGCCGAGCCGATCGGCGAGATAACCGGTCGCCGCACCTTGATTGACGTGGGTGTCCCAACCGCCGACATCGACAAAACCGAGGTTGAACTGCTCGCGCATCAGCCGGCCGATCCGGCGCGCCGACAGCTCGAAGCCGCGCGGCGACACCGCACCGCGATTAGCTTCTGTCATCTCGTCGGCGATCGACTTCACCACCTCGTCGCGCACCCGAAAGCCTTCGGCCACTGCGGACGCGAGCTTGGTCTTGGCGTACATCTGCTTGATCAGCTCGGCCTGGCGGTCATCGACGCCGGGCTTGCCGACATTACCGAGCGCGATATTCGGGATCTCCGCCTGGCCGCGAAAGATCAGCGGCAGCTGCTCGGTGAAGGCGATCGGTTTGACCCGCGTCAGTTCCGCCGCAAGCCGGCTCATGAAGCCGGAGCGATAGTCGCGCGAGCCTTTGGTCGATTGCCCGAGTTCGATCGTGTCCTGGGTCTCGAAGTGACTGCGGGTGGTGTCGTCGCTGGTGCCGGCGAACGGCACGAACGCGATCTCGCGGCTCGTCCATAGCGGCACCAAGCTGTCGCGCAGCGCCGGATGCAGTCCCCAATCGGCATCGAGCGCGACCGCCGAGTTCGGATTGCCGACGTCCGGCTTGGCGATCGCAAGGTTCGGCCGGGACTCGTAGTAGAAGCTGCTCGATACCGGCACCAGCACGTTGGCCGCGTCGTAAGCACCGCGCAGGAACACGACCAGCAGCTTGGAGTCGGTGGCCGGCGCTGCCCAAACGCGGCCGGCGATCGTGGTCGTCAATGCGGCCGGTGCGAGGGCTGCGACGGCTTTCAGCAGATCACGACGGTTCATGCGGAGCCTCCGCGCGTTGACGAACCATGAATTCGGGCGAGGACAGAAACAGCGTATTCCAATCCTGCGGCGAGATCGCCTGGTCGAGCGCGCCGCGCGTGGTCGAACTCAGCGTCCGGCTGAGCCCGCCGAAATACAGCGCATTCTGCAGCAGTGGAAACGCCGGGCGATCCTTGGCGTCGGCCTGCTCCGGCTTGAACAATCCCGCCGAGCCGGAACCGATCTGCCGTGCGATCTCGAACCGCAGCATCATCTGGCCCGGGCCGTTCCAGGCGGTCGCGGTCAGCGGATAGCCATCCGGCGTCTGGCGCTGATACAGCCCTTCGCCGAGCCGGCCGAGCCAGCGCTGGATCGGCACGGTGTTGAGCACGACCTTGTCGTCGTAAGCGAGCCGTACCGCCGAATACACGTAGCCGACCGGATCCTTGAAGCGTTCCGCGGTCTTCAGCGACGCATCGAATTCAGGCGCGGCGATCATCGCGGCCAGCACCTGGGCGATATCGCCATCAGAGGCGGTGAAGGCTTTCGCCATCTTGTCGATCAGCGATTGCGGCGGCTCGTCCGATACGAAGTAGGTCGCGAGCTTGCGCGACACGTGCTGCGCAGTCGCCGGATTGTGCACGATCAAGTCGAGCGCCTCGTCGACCTCGGCAAAGCCGCTGCCGCGGATGGTGTGGCCGAGGAAGGTCTTGTCGGAGTAATCGTGGCGCGCCGGATTGAACTCGAACGCGCCGTCGCGGACCAGCTGCGGGGCCAGCGCGGGCTTCAGCTTCGGATCCTCGGGCTTCAGGTCGATGCCGACGCCGGTGAGGATCTTGGCGAGCGCTTCGACATCGGCCTGGGTGTAGCCGCTGCCAACGCCCATGGTGTGCAGCTCCATGATCTCGCGGGCGTAGTTCTCATTGAGATGGCCGTTGGCATTGCCGGCATTGTCGAGATAGCGCAGCATCGCCGGGTGCCGCAGCGTGGCGCGTAACAGATCGCCGAACTTGCCGAGCGCATGGGCGCGGATCGCCCGGTCCTCATAGTCGCCGACCAGCAGGCGGAGCTCGGCCTTGCTCTGGTGGACGTTGAAATGGTTCAGCCAGAACCAGGTCATCCGCTCGCGGAGCTGGTCGGGTGCGTACAGCGCGCGCAGGATCGACCGGCTCGCCGCCTGCTTGGCGCGGTCGTTCAGCGCCTGCTGGTACGCCTGCTTGGCAGTCTTGCGCGCCTCCGGGTCGGTGAGCTGATCGGCATCCTTGCCCTGCGCTTGAAACGCGTTGATTGCCGCCGGTGTCAGGCTGGCCGCATCGGGCATCGCTTCGATCTGCGCGGCGACCGGCTGCGGCAGCGCGCTGTCCGCCGCTGGGTGCAGTTGCTGATCCACCCAGCGCGCGGCGCCGAGCTTCTGGAATTGCGCGACGCTGGAGCCGTTGATGCCCCAGGTCAACCGATCGATCAGCGCCAGATCGTGGGGTGAGATCTCCGCAGCCTGGGCCGCCGCGCTGGTGATGATTGCGGCGATGCCGATTCCCAGGATCGCCGATCCTCGTGCGCGCCACCGTCCGGCCGTGTTGGTTCGCATCGCCGCATCCCGCTTGATCGTGTGGTGCCGGGATGATGCGCGCCGGGCTGCTGAACCGCCGCTGAATACATGATGGCGGCAGCGTGGCCTCATCGGCGGCCAGGCGCACGGTGGCCGAGCACCCGCGGACGACATCCGGACAACTACGTAAGGCATCTCAGCACACGACTTGCGTCGTATCTGCCTGATTACAGGTAACTATTTGCCGCGCGGGGTAGTTCCAGAACCCCAATGTTAACCGTGGTTTCACGAGGTGAGGCGTAGTGCTGCCGGCGATGCGCCCGAGGCGCACTGACGATTTCAGCGCGGCCCAAAAGAAGGCGAACCGCCCCCAACGCGAAGGTTCTCGACATGAGACTGAACAGTATCGGAATGAAGCTCGGCCTCGCGAGCTTGACCAGTATCGCGC
>NZ_QTKI01000345.1:0-5208 GCF_010820945.1 Rhodopseudomonas sp. BR0C11 | reverse complement strand
CGCTGGTGGTGATCAACAAATTCTCGAAGCAGGAAGCGACCGGCAAGGGGCTGCGCAACGAATTCGCCGAGGCCATCGTCGCCGGACGGCCGCTCCTCACCGCGGTGCCGGAGAAATGCGCCGACGCGTGGCGCGAGTTCATCGGCGACGAGGGCGCGGAGCTGCCGTGCAGCCGCGCAGCGATCGAGACATGGTGGGCCGGCCTCGCACCGCGACTAGCGACGCCATCGGCCTGCGGCACGAACGCTGATGAGCGCGCGCACAAGACGATCTGTTGAAGGAGCCTTCGGCGATGGCGAAAGTGGTGTTCTACGAGAAGCCCGGTTGCGTCGGGAACGCGCGGCAGAAGGCGCTGCTCATCGCATCCGGTCACGAACTCGAGGTTCGCAACCTGCTGGCCGAGCCGTGGACGCGCGAGACGCTGCGGCCATTCTTCGGCGACAAGCCGCTCATCGCCTGGTTCAACCAGTCGTCGCCGAAAGTGAAAGCCGGCGCGATCGATTTTGCCGCACTCGGCGAGGAGGCGGCACTCGCTCTGATGATCGAGGATCCGCTGCTGATCCGCCGCCCGCTGATGCAATCGGGCGACCGCCGCGAGGTCGGCTTCGATCAGGCCACCGTTCACGCCTGGCTCGGGCTGCAGACTGGCGCACCGCGCGTGTTCGACGGCTGCGCGATGGACGATTAACCGCCGGCTACTTCGGCTTCCATCCGATCAGATCGATCAGCGCCGATAGTCCGGCGTGACCGGCGCCTTCGACGATCTCGCTATCGTGCTCGCGAATACTGAGATTGTCGAAATCGCCGAACGCCTGCTCCAGCAGTTCGCAGGTGTAGAGGTTTTCGGCGCGGCTCGGACCGCCGGTCTTGTAGACGAGTTGCTTCGGGCGATAGCCCTCGATCAGTAAGAGACCGCCAGGCTTCAGCGCGTCGCGGATCTGCTGAAAGATCTGCGGGCGCTGCTCCGGTTCGACAAACTGGAAGAAGATGCCGGCGATCACGTCGAATCCGTCCGACCACTGCCAGCTCAAGAGATCGACGGTTCGGGTTTCGACCGTGACGCCGCGCGCGGCTGCGAGCTTGTGCGCCTTGGCCTGCGCGGTCGGCGAGAAATCGACCGACAATACGGAGAGTCCGCATTCGGCCAGGAAAACGCCGTTGCGCCCCTCACCATCGGCGATCGCCAGCGCGCGCCCCTGCTTCGGCAGCAGATCACGGCACGACGCCAGAAAAGCGTTCGGCGCAGTGCCGAACAGATAGCCGTCGGCGGAAAAACGGCTCTCCCACATGTCGAAATGTTCGGATGCCATGATGCCGGTTCTCCTTCCAACACGCTGCACTGCTGCGCCAGCTTGGCGGCGGCACGCGCGCCTTCGCAATGCCCGCTTCCTTGATGCCCGATCGGCCGCGCTGCCGCGGTGACATCGTCACAGACCGCCGGGTCATAGCATGCGACGCATCGCCCGGAGGCGACACGGCGCGCGCCAACGAGGATACGCGAGGATGCGCAACATCACCATCATCGGCTCGGGCTTTGCCGGCCTCACCGCCACCCGCGAGCTGCGCAAGCATAACATCGACGCCACAATCACGATGATGTCGCCGCGACGGGAACTGCACTTCCTGCCGAGCTCGATCTGGATTCCCGCCGGCCTCCGTCAAGCAGAGCGGCTGAAGGTGCCGCTCGACAGTTTCTTGACCAAACACCGGATCGACTTCGTCGAAGCCTCCGCCACAGGTCTGAAGGACGGCGGCCGCATTGTCGTCACCGACCGCGGCGAACTGCGTAACGATCATCTGATCATCGCGACCGGCGGCCGCTTCATCCGCAAATTGCCGGGTATCGAGCACGCGCTGATCCCGTGCGAAGGCATCAAGGTCGGCGAAGAGATCGGGCGTCGGCTCGACGCGCTGAAGGGAGGCACCATCGCGGTCGGCTTCGCCACCAATCCGAACGAGCCCGGCGCGATGCGTGGCGGGCCGATGTTCGAGTTCCTGTTCATCATCGATGCGCTGCTGCGCCGGCAAGGAAAGCGGCCGGGCTTCGAGATCGTGTTCTTCAGCCCCGCGCCGCGCCCCGGCGCGCGGCTCGGCGAGCGCGCGGTCGACGGGCTGCTGCAGGAAATGAAAAACCGCGGCATCGCGACCCGACTCGGCCGCAAGATCCTGCGGTTCGAAGAACGCAAAGTGGTGCTCGACGGCGGCGAGATCGACGCCGACCTGATCCTGTTCATGCCGGGTCTGACCGGTCCGGCCTGGCTCGAGAACACCGACCTGCCGCTATCGGCCGGTGGCATGATCAAGGCGGACGAGCTGTGCAGGGTCGAGGGGCTGCCCAACGTCTGGGTCGCCGGCGACGCCGGTTCATTTCCCGGCCCGGACTGGATGCCAAAGCAGGCGCATCAGGCCGATCTGCAGGCGATTGCGGTCGCGGCCAACATCGCCGCGATCGAATCGGGACAGCAACCGATCACTCGCTTCAAGCCGGAGCTGGTCTGCATCGTCGACATGCTCGACTCCGGCATGCTGGTGTTTCGCAATCAGCACTTCAACTTCGTCGGACCGAAGATGAAGCTGTTTCATTGGCTGAAGCGCTTGTTCGAACGTCACTACCTGACGACATTCCGCTGACGACCGCATCGGCGCTCAGCCGACAAAATGGAGACGAATGGCCCATGAGCGTGAAGACGATTTCGCCGATCGAAGCCCACCGCCTCGTGACCGACGGTTGTGCGGTGCTGGTCGACGTGCGCGAGCGTCACGAGATTGCCCGCGAACATATCGACGGCGCGATCGAACTGCCGCTGACCGGTTTCAAGCACGGCGATCTCGGCGCGGCACAGGGACGCAAGGCGATCTTTTTCTGTCATTCTGGCGGCCGGACGCGGATGTATGCGGGCCAGATCGAAGCCAAGGCGAGCGGCGTCTGTGAGCCTCACGTGCTCGGCGGCGGCATTCTGGCGTGGCGCAAGGCCGGCTTTCCCACCGTGCAGGGGCCGAAACCGCCGGGCCTGTTTCAGCGGTTGTTCGGCCGCAAGCCGGCTGACTGAACCAGCGCGTCTTTTAGGCGTCGACGCTCTGGCGCTGACGGCGTGGCGCGGACGCAGCTTTCGCGCGCAAGGCTGCCGCGGGTCTGTCCTTGTCGCGATCTTTGCGACAGAAGGTGGCGTGCAACGCCAGGATCAGGCTGCGGACCTCTTCGCTGGCCAACGAATAGAACACCTGCTGCCCCTCGCGCCGTGCCTGCACCAGCTTTTCGCTGCGCAGCCGCGCGAGCTGCTGCGACACTGTCGGCTGCCGCTCGTCGAGCAGCTCGGTCAGTTCCGACACCGACTTCTCGCCTTCGGCGAGCTGACACAGCATGATCAGCCGCGACACGTTCGACAGCGTCTTCAGAAACTCGGCCGCCACCACGGCATTTTCGCGTAGCTCGCGGGTATCGACACGCCTCAGCGCCGGAGAGGTCTTTCGGGCTCCGCTGGCCGCAGCCATCAAGGGATCTCCGCTCAATTCATGATGGACGCTGAAGACGCATGCACGAGGTCTGCGACGTCGACCGCGCGCGCTCCACGCAGCGATATTCGAAGCCCCTCCATACCCGTGTTGCAACAGATTGTCAGCCCGTCGGCTTGTGCCGATGAGGATCGCCCATGGGGCGTTGCCAGCCGGCAGGGCATTGAAGCGGTCACCGGCTCGGGCTATTGCAGCCGTGGAAACGCTCGAAAAACAACAATGCAACAACCACAAAGTCACTTCTTTCAATCCCACGGCCTGCGCCTGCACTATTGGGACTGGGGCAACGCCGCCGCGCCGCCACTGCTGCTGATTCATGGCGGCAAGGACCACGGCCGAAGCTGGGATGGCCTCGCCCGCGCACTACAGCCGCACTTTCACGTGATTGCGCCGGATCTGCGGGGCCACGGCGATTCCGACTGGGCGAGCGGCGGCAGCTACGCGCTGCCGGAATACGTCTATGACCTGACCCGCCTTCCACCGCTGGCCGATGCTCCGCCCGCGACCGTCATCGGCCATTCGATGGGCGGCATGATCGCGATGCTGTATGCGGGCACGTTTCCAAAGAAGGTGAATCGGCTCGTGGTCCTCGATGGCGTCACGATCCGGCCTGACGCGAAGATGGCTGCGGTCCACGAGCGGATGATCAAATGGCTCGGGCAGCTGGAGCGGCTGGAGGGCCGCGAGCCGCGCCGCTACGCAACGATCGCCGACGCTGCGGCGCAGATGCGCGCACACAACAAGCGGCTGACGCCGGAGCTGGCGTTGCATCTCGCCACCCATGGGACGCGCAGCAACGACGACGGCAGCTATTCGTGGAAGTTCGACCCGTATCAACGGGTGACGGCGCCGCATCGGCTCGCGCCGCAGGAATACGCCGAGCTGTGGGCGCGGATCACTTGCCCGACGCTGCTGCTGTTTGCCGGCGAGAGCTTCATCGATCCGGCCCAGGCGGCCGAGGCTTCGCGCAGCTTCAAAGACGTTCGCGCCGAGATCGTCGCCGACGCCGGCCACTGGCTCCAGCACGACCGGCCGGACGAGGTGCTGCGGCTGATTTCGAAATTCGTCGACCTTCCGTCCGAGGCTTGACCGACTAACTTCCTCTCCCGTCCTTGCGAGGAGGCGAAGCCGACGAAGCAATCCAGCTCAGTGCACAATGTCTGGATTGCTTCGCTTCGGTCGCAATGACGGGGAGAGGCGGAGCACCGCAGCTACGGCGCCAGATATTGCAGCAGCCGAGGATCGTTGCGGACTTCATCGGCTGTGCCCGTGAGAGCGACGCGTCCGCGATCGAGCACGAAGGCGTGGTCGGCAACGCGCAGGGCGAGGTCGAGATGCTGCTCGACGATCACCACGGCAATCTCTTTTGCCAACGCGATCAACCGATCGGTGATCTCTTCGATCACACCGATCCATACCCCCTCGGTCGGCTCGTCGAGCAACAGCACGCTCGGCTCCGACAGCATCGCACGGCCGATCGCCAGCATCTTGCGCTCGCCGCCAGACAACGTGCCGGCGATTTGGTCAAGCCGCTGGCCGAGCTTGGGAAACATCTCCAGCACACGGTCGACCGCGCGGCTGTCTTTATTCGTCAGCGCCCCGACCGCAAGATTGTCGCGGATCGTCAGCCGCGCAAACACCGGGTGGTCTTGCGGCACATAGCCGAAGCCGGCGCGGACCCGCTGTTCGGTCGGC
>NZ_QTKI01000344.1:0-5228 GCF_010820945.1 Rhodopseudomonas sp. BR0C11 | reverse complement strand
CCCCTCGGCCCCGCCCGGTGGCCAGGTCGGGTTTCTCGGGGCCCTCGGGGCGGCGGCGGACACGCCCGTCCATCCGCACCACCCATTCGGCGCGGAGCTTTTCGGCATCCTTGAACGCCGGGGAATCCGGATCGGCAACGCATTGGGTAATGCCGTAATGGTCGCGCAAATCGATGAACAGCACGCCGCCATGGTCGCGAATGCGATGGCACCAGCCGGACAGGCGAACGGTCTGGTCGATATGGCTGTCGCGGAGCGCGCCGCAGGTATGGGTTCGATAACGGTGCATGGAAATCCCGGGAAAGCCGTCTTTAGGCAGAATCGCGTGTCCGCAAGCCGTTGCGGAGAGCGTCAGGGTTTACCCGAGCGAACCCACCGCGGCAACCAAATGCGGAACGGGGGACCACCGCGTTCAAAGCAGGCCGCAAGTCCCCTTTACAACCTTTCGCCTACCCACCTCCGGATTGCAGCTTTTCCGCGGAAGCTGTTGAAACCGGCCGGTTTCCGGCGGATTGTCGAAACGGCGAAGCGTTCTTAACTGGTGATCGATGACAGCGCATTTTCCGTTCGACAACAGCTACGTGGCGCTCCCGCCGAACTTCTTCGCGCGGGTTGCGCCGACGCCGGTCGCCGCCCCTCGGTTGATCAAGCTGAACCGCCCGCTTGCGGTCCAGCTCGGGCTCGATCCGGACCTGCTCGAGACGCCCGAAGGCGCCGCGATCCTCTCCGGTAACCAAATGCCGGAGACCGCAGCCTCGATCGCAATGGCCTATGCCGGCCACCAGTTCGGCAACTTCGTGCCGCAGCTCGGCGACGGCCGGGCGATCCTGCTCGGCGAGGTGGTCGACCGGAACGGAGTCCGCCGCGACATTCAGCTCAAAGGCGCCGGTCGCACGCCGTTTTCCCGGATGGGCGATGGCCGCGCGGCGCTCGGTCCCGTGCTGCGCGAATACATCGTCAGCGAGGCGATGGCATCACTCGGCATCCCCACCACGCGCTCGCTCGCCGCGGTTCTGACCGGTGAAACGGTGCTGCGCGATCCGATCCAGCCCGGCGCGGTACTGACGCGGGTCGCCTCCAGCCATATCCGGGTCGGCACGTTCCAGTATTTTGCCGCCCGGGGCGATCTCGACAGCGTCCGGGCGCTCGCCGACCATGCCATCGCCCGGCATTACCCGGAGGCGGCGCAGGCGCCCTCGCCTTATCTGGCCCTGCTCGAAGGCGTGATCGGCCGGCAGGCGGACCTGGTGGCGAGCTGGATGATGATCGGCTTCATCCACGGGGTGATGAACACCGACAACTGCTCGGTTGCCGGCGAAACCATCGACTACGGCCCCTGCGCCTTCATGGACACGTTCGATCCGAAGACCGTCTATTCCTCGATCGACCAGTTCGGCCGCTATGCCTACGGCAACCAGCCCCCGATCGCGCTGTGGAACCTGACCCGGCTGGCCGAATGCCTGGTGCGGCTACTGGCGGATGACGACGACAAGGGCATCGAAATCGCCCAGACCGCGCTCGGCGGCTTTGCCGAGCGGTTCAACGCCGCCTATCTCGCCAAGCTGGCGGCCAAGCTCGGCCTGTCCACCAGTCAGCCGGACGACCAGCAGCTGTCACAGGAATTCCTGGCTGCCCTGGCCAAGGGCGGAGCCGACTTCACGCTCGCCTTCCGCCGGCTGAGCGATGCCGCCGGCGATCCGTCGGATCTTAGTGAGGTTCGGGCCCTGTTCACCGATCCGGCGGCGTTCGACGAGTGGGCCCCGCGGTGGCGCGCCCGGATCGCAGCCGAGCCGCAGGATGCCGCGACCCGCCAAGCCGCAATGCGGCGGGTCAACCCGGCCTATATCCCGCGTAACCACCGGATCGAAGCGGTAATCCGGGCCGCCGTCGACCGAAACGATTTCACTCCGTTCGAAGAGATCCTGACGGTGCTCGCCAACCCCTTCGAGGAAAAGGCGGAATTCGCCCGCTATGCGGAGCCGCCGCAGCCCCATGAACGGGTGCTGGAAACCTTCTGCGGAACTTGATCGCCGCCGGGCGAGCGTGTCTAGTGGACCGGATTCGACGGCTTTGGGCAGCCGGCGCGGCCGATTGTCGCCCGAACCGTCCCCCGAACGCGACAGAGTTTAATGGACCTGATTTCAACTTCCGAGCAGCTTGCCGACGCCTGCGCCCGTCTCGCCCGCCATCCCGTCATTACGGTCGACACCGAGTTTCTGCGCGAGACGACGTTCTATCCGCTGCTCTGCGTGGTGCAGATGGCGAGCGCCGACGAAGCGCTGGTGATCGACGCGCTCGCCGAAGGCATCGACCTGAAGCCGTTCTTCGACCTGATGGCGAACGAGCAGGTGCTGAAGGTCTTCCACGCCGCCCGCCAGGACATTGAAATCGTCTGGCACCGCGCCGGGATCGTGCCCCACCCGATCTTCGACACCCAGGTCGCCGCGATGGTCCTCGGCTATGGCGACAGCATCGCCTACGACCAGCTGGTCGAGCGCATCACCGGCCACCGTCCCGACAAGACTCATCGGTTCACCGACTGGTCGCGCCGCCCTCTCACCCAGGAGCAGGTGCACTACGCGGTCTCCGACGTCACCCATCTACGCGACGTGTTCGCCGCGCTCGATGCCGACCTGAAGAAGCGCGGCCGCAGCGATTGGGTGAGCGAGGAAATGGAAGTCCTGACCTCGCCGAATACGTATGACGTTCACCCCGAGCGCGCCTGGGAACGGCTGAAAACCCGCGTGCGCAAGCCCAAAGAGCTCGCGGTGCTGATGGAGATCGCCGCCTGGCGCGAGCAGGAAGCGCAGAGCCGCGACGTGCCGCGCTCGCGCGTGCTCAAGGACGATGCGCTCGGCGACATCGCCACCCACGCGCCGACCTCTTTGGAAAAGCTCGCCAACCTGCGCTCGCTGCCGAAGGGGTTCGATCGGTCGAAATGGGGCACCGAGATCGTCGCAGCGGTGCAGCGCGGGCTCGCGCGCGATATGGCTTCGCTGCCGAAGATTGACAAGCCGCGGAACAACTCCAACGGCACCGCGATCGTCGAGCTGCTCAAGGTCCTGCTGCGGATGACCTCGGAGCGCCACGCGGTCGCCGCCAAAGTCATCGCCACTGTCGACGACCTCGAACAGATCGCAGCCGATGACAATGCCGATGTCGGCGCGCTACGCGGCTGGCGCCGCGAGTTGTTCGGCGAGGCGGCTCTCGCCCTGAAGCACGGCCGGCTGTCGCTTGCGATCGAACGCGGCAAGGTGATTCAGGTCGACCGCAGCGCCGCCACTCGGAGCTCAAGCGCCGAACAATGATCGTTCGACCGCAACCTAATCTGCTTCAGCTATTCTTTCTGGTTCAAGGCTCGGTGGTGCAGCGGATCTTTCCGCAGGCGCTGCTGATCGCTGCCTTGTCGGTGGCGGTGGTGTGGGCGCATCACGCCTATCCGGGCCTCGTCTCTGATTTCAACAGCGCGCCGTTCACGGTGCTGGGCATCGCGCTGTCGATCTTCATGGGCTTCCGCAACAACGCCTGTTACGACCGCTGGTGGGAAGCTCGCCGGCATTGGGGCGAGCTGATTTGTCTCAGCCGCAATCTGGCGCGGCAGACGCAGATCCTGCCCTGCTCCGGCGAAGAGCCGGAGCGCAGCCGGCGGACGCTGCTGAGGCTGGCGATGGCGTTCGCCCAAGCGCTGGTGCTGCATCTTCGCCCAGGAAGCGACACCACCAAGGTGACGCGCCATCTCACCACCGAAACCCGCGCGCGCTATGAAGCCAGCTGCAACGCGCCCGAAGTCATCCTCTCAGCCATGCAGGCCGAACTCGCGGCGCTGCATCGTAACGGCGAACTACGCGACATCCCGTTCCAGATCATCGATCGCACCATCGGCCAGATGGCGATGGTGCAGGCCGCGTGCGAACGCATCCGTTCGACGCCGGTGCCGTTCGGCTATTCGCTGCTGCTGCACCGAACCGCTTACGTGTTCTGCCTCCTGCTGCCGTTCGGCTTCGCCAACACGCTCGGCTGGCTAACGCCGTTCGCCACGGCGCTGGCGGCCTACACCTTTTTCGGCCTCGACGCGCTCGGCTCCGAGCTGGAAGAGCCGTTCGGTCAGCTCCCGAATGATCTGCCGATCGCAGCGCTGGCCGACACCATCGAAATCAATCTACGCGAGGCGCTCGGCGAAACCGATCTGCCGCCGTTGCCGACGCCGGTCAACCACATCCTAGTTTGAGCAACTAAGAGCTGCGCAGACTTCAGCGCAGCACGATCGTCCCTGAGCGCCCGACCATCTTGGCGAGCTGCTTGAACCGGCTGCCGACGCGGTCGGCGACGAGATCGACCAGGCTGTGCTCGAACACCAACATCAGCTTGCGGCCCTCGGTGCGGAAATGCGTCGCAGGCAGTACGCCGGGCCGCGCCGCGCTGATCAGATGCGCCACACGAAACGCCGCGCCGAGTAGCCGGGCGCGTTCGTCGAGCGCTTCGGTCACCAACTCGCGCGCCGACATCGGCGGCTCGTTCTGTTCGCTGAAGCCGGCGTAGCGGTAGTACACCGACAGCCCCATGAACGCGCGGTCGCGATGGGTGACGTCGCCGAAATTGGCGTTGGCGATCAGCGACAGCGTCTGCTCGCCGCGATGATCAGGATGCACGCGCCAGCCGACGTCGGACATCAGGCAGGCCGCGCGGCGGAGCCGGCGATCCTCATCGGTTTCCTTGACCTTGGCGACGCGGAACAGCCGATCGGTCCACTCGATCAGCTCCTCGGCGTGACGCGCCGACCGCGACAGCAGCAGGTTCAGATTCTGCGCCGCGCACAGCAGTCCGTCCTTGGCGCGCTCTTCCGGCGGCAGCTGCTCGTACAATAGTCCTTCGCGCACGCCGTAGGTCGAGAACACGATCGTCTTCGGCTTGGCAATGCGGATGACGTATTCAAGCACGACCGCCGCATAGGCGAGCAGCGGCCGCCGCGCATCCGCGACGACTTCGATATCGGCGAGCTGATTAGCAGCCGCCAGCACCCGCAGCCGCTGCGCGAACCGCAAGGCTTCGGCTGCTGAGATCGAGTAGCCGTGCATCACTTTGAGCGAATGGCCGCTCTGGATGATGTGGATCCGGGCGAGCGCACGCCAGGTGCCGCCGACCGCGTAGAACGTGCGGCCGCGGGCGGTCTTCAGGGGGCCCGCCTGGGACAGCAGTTGCTGCGCGATCCGCTCGGCGCGCTTGAGTGA
>NZ_QTKI01000343.1:0-5239 GCF_010820945.1 Rhodopseudomonas sp. BR0C11 | reverse complement strand
CGCACTTGGCGCCGGATGAGGAGCTGAAGCTGCACGGCGTCCAGACGCCGGGGCCGCAGTTTCTCCCGGTGAGCGCGGAGCTATCGCGCGGCATGGCCCGCGCCATCGGCATCAGCTTCGGCGGCTACACCATGAACCACGAGAAGGCGACCTATTCGTCCGTGCGGATGGAGACCGCCTCGATCTGGCCGGTGGTGCTGCGCCGGCGCGAGCGTTGCGCCGCTCCGATCCAGCAGGCGATCTATGAAAGCTGGCTGGACGAGGAGATCGGCGAGGGCCGGATCCCGCTGAAGGGCGGTTACGACGCGTTCCGTGCCAATCGGGATGCTCTGTTGTGGGCCCTGCATCAGGGGCCAGCGAAGCCGACCGCCGATGATCTGAAGAGCGCGAAGGCGTCGAGCGAGCGACTGTACAACGGCACGTCGACCGTAGCCGACGAATGCGCCGAGATCGGCAAGGATCCCGACGAAGTGTTCGAGCAGCGCAAGCGCGAGCACGACAAGTACGTCGCCGCCGGCATGCCGTCGCCGTTCCTGCGCAAGCAAGACGCGGGGGCGGATGTAGCGGCCGATCAGCA
Organism: Rhodopseudomonas sp. BR0C11; assembly: GCF_010820945.1. Classification (NCBI taxonomy): domain Bacteria; kingdom Pseudomonadati; phylum Pseudomonadota; class Alphaproteobacteria; order Hyphomicrobiales; family Nitrobacteraceae; genus Rhodopseudomonas; species Rhodopseudomonas sp. BR0C11. Next base: position 4,662 of record NZ_QTKI01000343.1, on the reverse strand, counting down.
GCAGGATGCGCAACCGCAACCGAGCGAGGCGGTCTGATGGTGAACCTTGTCACCATCAACGGCGCCTCGGTTGATTTCGACGATCCCTGCGCCGTCGCCGCCGCCCTGAAGCGTGCGGAGATGGAGATTACGCTCGGCGGCGGTGTGATCGCCGCGCGGTTCGAGGATCACGAGGTGAGCTGGACTGCGGCCAATCTCTCCAGGCTGCAGGACTTGATCGCCGACTACGAGCGCAAATGCGCGGCCGCGCAGGGCGTCCGCACCCGCTACGCCAAGCGGCTGCGCTTCATCCGCTGAAGGACACGCGATGGATCTGGCTTATCCGCATCTCTGCGGCCAGCTGTTCGAGCAGCCGCTGATGTACGATCCGCGCAAGGCGGAGGTGGTGCTGCGCGCGCTTGGGCCGCAGCTCACAGGTCAGTCGGTCACCATCGTCAACGGTGCCGGCGGCATCGATCACGTCGCCTTCGCGAACGGCCGCCCATCCGCCGGCGTGATCGGCGATCGCATGGGCCGCGCCTACGATCGCAACGGATATGCCCCGTTCGATATGGTCGACGGCGTCGCGATTATCCCGATCGAGGGATCGTTGGTGCAGAAGGGCGGATGGATCGGCGCGGCGTCGGGGGAGACATCGTATCAGGGGCTGCAGACGCAGATCGCGCGGGCCAAGCGCAATGCGGACGTTAAGGGCGTGGTTGTCGAGGTCGATTCCTTCGGCGGTATGGTCAACGGCGTTTTCGAGACAGCGGCCGCTCTCGCGGATCTTTCGAAGGCGAAGCCGACGATCGCGATCCTCACGGACTATGCCTATTCGGCAGCCTATCTGCTCGCCAGCCAGTGCCGCCAGATCGTCGCGCCAATGTTCGGCGGTGCCGGCTCGATCGGCGCCGTGATGCTGCATGCCGATTATTCCGGCGCGCTGGAGCAGGAAGGCATCAAGGTCACGCTGATTAAGTCCGGCGCTAACAAGGTCGATGGAAATCCCTACGAGCCGCTTCCGGCCGAGCAGAAGGCGCGTTGGCAAGCCCAGGTCGATAATGTGCGCGATCAGTTCGCTGCCGTCGTTGGCAAGGGCCGCGGCAAGCGCATGACCAAGGCCCAGGCGTTGAAGACTGAGGCGCAGGCCTTTACCGCAGCCGAGGCGCTCGATCTCGGACTAATCGACGCCGTCGGCGATGGGCAGGAGGCCTTCGCGGCCTTCGTCAAGGAAGTCAACCGGAGATCCTGATCATGGCGAATAGCCTCTTGGCCGCCGTCCACAGTGCTGTGGCCGGTTCGGTCGATGCTGGGCTCGATGAGCCCGAAACCAGCGCCCTGGCGCTCAACAACGGAGGCCACATGGCCGCAACGACTGTGCCCGCCGGGGGCAATCCCAATCCCGGCATTTCACAGGCCGATCACGACGCCGCGGTGAGCGCCGCGCGCGCCGAGGGCTTCACCGCCGGTGCCAAGGAGGCAACCGATCGGCTGTCTGCCGCGCTCGGCGCCGAAGGCGTCAAGGGCGATGCCGGCCGCATGGCCGCCGCGCTCGATCTCGCCGTCAAGTCGCCCGGCATGTCCGGCGCCGACGTCGCCGCCTTCGTGGTGGAGAATGTCGCCGCGGCGAAGCCCGCCAACAGCGCCGCCGCCGACTACGCGCAGCAGCGTACCGCGGCGGCAGGCCTGGCGGCGCCGGAGGCCAAGACCGACGGCAAGAGCGACAAGTCCGCGCTCGCGGCGGCCGTCGCCAACACCAACAAGCGCCGGTAAGGGAGGCACTCAGTCATGACGACTTTGAGCGAGAATATCTATCGCACCGGCGGCTACATCGTCTCCGAGGCGAGCGGCTACCGCTCGCGCGAGCAGGGCATCATCAAGGCAGGATCTGGCGTGCTGCTGGCCGGTGCCCCGCTCAGCCTGCTGACGCCGGACACCGGCGCCGTGACTGTCGGCGCCGCAGTGTTCACCGGCACGGGCAACGGCGTTTTCACGCCGGCGAACCCGGCCTATGGGGCCGGCGTCAAGGAGGGCGACTATGTCGTGCGCCTGATCGAGGCCGGCGCCAATGCCGGTCAGTTTGAGGTCAAGCGCCCGGACGGCACGATCGACGGCTTCGCCTCGGTCGGCGTGGCCTATGACGGGCAGATCAAGGGCACCTTCGGCGACGGCACCACTGATTTCGCTGGTGCAGCGCAGTTCGTGATTCCGGTGTCGATCGCCAACCCGACCGGCGTCGGCAAGTACGTGCCCTACGACGGTTCGCGACCGGCCGTTGCGATCCTCTACGAGGGTTGCAACGCGACGGATGTCGATGTCCGCCGCACCTTCACTGCCCGCGACACCGAGGTCACCACTGCCGAGCTGCAGTGGGCTTCCGGCGTCACGAGCGATCAGAAAACCGCCGCGCTGGCCTCCCTGGCGTCGCTCGGCATTATCGGCCGCTAAAGGAGCGAACCGCCATGGCACTTGTCACCGATATCTTCAACCAGAACGGCTGGGGTGCGATCGAATTCCACGAGGAGATCGTGGAGCGGGTCGACCACAAGCCGCAACTGCTCGGCACGCTCGGCTTGTTCGAACCGATCTATTCGCGCTCGCGCACCATCGCGATCGCCGAGAAGGACCGCACGCTGACCCTGATCCCGACTTCCGCCGACGGTTCGCCGCCGCAGGAGCTGGAAGTCAAGGCAGGTGATCTGAAGACCTTCAACGCGGTGCGTCTCGCCAAGGGATCGACGATCTTGGCGTCCGAGATGGCCGGCGTTTTGGCACTGCCGTTCGATCAGCAGACCAAGGATGTCGCGCAGGAGGTCACCGACCGTACTGCGTCGATCATGGACGATCTCGAACTGACCTGGGAGCACATGCGGTTCGGCGCGATCCAGGGCAAGGTGCTCGACGCCGACGGCTCCACGGTGCTGCACGATTGGTACAGCCTGTGGGGTATCAGCGAGGCGGCCGAGATCAACTTCGAGCTCAACGTCGACACGACCGACGTGCGCAAGAAGTGCCGCGACGTCAAGCGCGCGATGATGAAGAAGGCCAAGGGCGTGTGGACGCCCGGCACCCGCGTCGGCGCGCTGGTCGGCGACGAGTTCTTCGATCTCCTGGTCAATCACAAGCAGATCAAGGAGACCAAGCTCGGCAACGAACGCGCACCGCTGCTGGAGAACATCGAAGGCTATTCGGCGATCGAGATCGAGGGCATCACCTTCATCAACTATCGCGGCACCGACGACGACTCCACAATCTCGATCGCGACCACCAAGGCGCGGTTCTTCCCGATCGGCGCCCGCGGCGCTTTCAAGGTCGGCTACGCCCCGGCGAATGAGTTCAAGCCGTATCTCAACCAACGCGGTCGCGAGTATTACGGCCTGATGCTGGCTGATACCTCCGGCCGTGAAGCCTGGGACCGTGTCGAGTTGTACAGCTATCCGCTATTCATCCCGACTCGCCCCGAGATGCTGCTGCGGGCCAAGCAGCAGTAATTACAACCAGAGAGCGGCGAAGCGACATCGTCAATACGCGGACGGACCAAAAACGGCCGATGGCCAGCTCTCACGGAAAGCCCGGCGGAAGCGCCGGGCTTTTTGCGTCATAGGGCAGAGTTACTTCCGCCGGATGATTGCCCCGCCATGCCGTCTCCCTTCGATATCGCCGCCGCCAAGGCATCGAGCGCGATTGATCGCGTGTTTGGTGAGGAGGAAGGGTTCGCGTTGATCGCGATGGCTGAGCAGGATGACGTCAATCTGCCGCGCGGGATCGACGTGTCGCGGCCGTCATTCGTCATCACCGGCGCTTACCGGGCGCCGAGCGGGTCCAAGTTCATGCAGGCGCGCAGCCCGTTCCAGGAGGATCGTGCGCCGAAAGCTTCAATCAGCACCCCCCACGTTTCCTTCGCGTCAGCGTCTCTGCGCTGGCCGCTGAGGCCCAAAGACGTGGTGATGCGCAATCGCACCGGCGAACAGTTCGAGATCACCAAGGTGCTACCCGATGGCGCCGCGCGCACCATCGTTCACCTGACGGCGCGGCAGCGCTCCGACATTTGACGGCTGGTTATCATGTCCCTCGCTCGCACCGCTCTGCGCCTGCTCGCCGTCGCCATCGTCCAAGGCGAAGCGGGCAAACACCCCACGATCGCGGAGGGGCGCGTTTACGATAGTCGCGTCGATGATCTGGCGCCGGAGCAGTGCGACTCCGATGCGATGCCGACGGTGATCATTCTGACCGACGCGGACGAGGGCGATGCGCTCTCGGCGCAGAACGGTGGCCCTCCGTTCGGCCGCCTGGTCGATGTCAGCATCCAGCTCGGGATGATCCAGTCGCTTCGGCAGGGCAAGGATTTCATCGTCGGTTATCCGGACACCGACGCGCGGCTGGAGGCGGCGTTGGACCTGCTGGAGCACCAGGTGGTCCGGCGCTTCGGTCACGAGCTCGATGCGTTGCCGGTCCTGTTTCGCCGGCTGGTGCGTATCCGCAAGCGCAACAGCAATCGGGAAGTTCTGTCGGATGCCGGTATCAAGCTCGCTTGCCGCGTGCTGACGCTGCAGTGCCAGTTCAAGGACGACGATCATCTGCCGACCGATCCGGCGGCGACAGGATTCGACCTGCTGCCGCCGATGCTGCGCGAGGTCGCCAATGCGCTGCCGGTGGAAAGCGCCGGGCGTGACACCTGCAAGG
>NZ_QTKI01000342.1:0-5261 GCF_010820945.1 Rhodopseudomonas sp. BR0C11 | reverse complement strand
GGCCATGCGCGGCTGCGCGCCGCTGGGATCGCTGTCGAGATCGGCGTCTGCGCCGAGGAAGCCGCGCGCGACCACGCCGGCCACATCCGCCGCATCCGTGACCGCCGCCCGCTGGTGACGCTGAAGCTTGCGGTTTCGGCAGACGGCAAGATCGCCGCCGCCGGCCACAAACCGGTCGCGATCACCGGCGAGGCCGCCAACGCCCGCACCCATCTGCTGCGCGCCCGTTCCGACGCGGTGCTGGTCGGGATCGGCACCGTTCTGGCGGACGATCCGGAACTAACCTGCCGGCTGCCCGGCATGGCGGCGCAGTCGCCGATCCGCGTGGTGCTCGACCGGAGCTTACGCATCCCTGCGACGAGCAAACTGCTGCATTCCGCCCGCACCACGCCGCTGTGGCTGATGGCCTCCGAGATTGCCGAAGCCGCCACTGCCGCGCGGCTCGGTGCGGCCGGTGCCGAGGTGATCCACGTCGCCGATTGCGCCGACACCCCAGGCCTCGATCTGCCGGCTGTGCTGCACGCGCTGGCCGACAAGGGCGTGACGCGGCTCCTGGTCGAAGGCGGCGCCCGCGTCGCCGCCTCGCTGGTCGCCGGTGAACTCGCCGATGAAATCTGGCTGTGGCGCAGCGACGATCCGATCGGAGCCGACGGCATCGACGCGCTGCACGGCCTGCCGCTGACCGCGATCACCGACTCGCCGCACTGGCGCGTCCGCAGTACCGAGCGCGTCGGCGCGGATACGCTCACCATTTACGATTCGAACTAGAAGGCACTCCATGTTCACCGGCATCGTCACCGACATCGGCGAGATCGAGACCGTCAAGCCGGTCGCGCAGGGCCAGTTGCACCGGCTGCGGATCCGCTGCGCCTACGACCAGTCGACCATCGCCGACGGCGCCTCGATCGCCTCGAACGGCATCTGCATGACCGTGGTCGGCTCCGGCACCGAAGGCGGCAAGACCTGGTACGAGGTCGACGCCGGCGCCGAGACGCTGGCCAAGACCACGGCGAAAGCCTGGACCGCGGGCACCCGGCTCAACCTCGAGCGCGCCCTGAAGATCGGCGACGAGCTCGGCGGCCACATCGTCACCGGCCATGTCGACGGCATCGCCAAGGTGGCGGCGCGCGAGGAGCTGCCGGACATGGCCCGCTTCACGCTGGAAACCAGCCGCGAGCTGGCGCGGTTCATCGCGCCGAAGGGCTCGGTCACGCTCGACGGCACCTCGCTGACGGTGAACACCGTCGAGGACACCAAATTCTCGGTGCTGATCATCCCGCACACACTGTCGGCGACGATTCTGAACGGCTGGCAGGTGGGCAGCGAGGTCAATATCGAGGTCGACCTGATGGCCCGCTATGCCGCGCGCCTGAGCGAGATGAAATAGGCGGCAGCCCGGCGAAGGACGTCATGCGCGGGCTTGGCTTTGCGCCGGCCTCCGCCTACAACCCGCAGGCCCTCATGGTGAGGAGGCGCGAAGCGCCGTCTCGAACATGAGCTTCGCGGCGCTCATCCTTCGAGACGCGGCCGATGGGCCGCTCCTCAGGATGAGGTCCGTACTGGCCGAGATGCAGACAACCGACCGAAGAAGAAGCGACACATGGCAGACGCGCGGCGCGCACCCCTGAAAGACCAGACCGACGTTTCGGGCGCCCGCGTCCTGATCGTCGAGGCGCGGTTCTATGACGACATCCAGGACGCGCTGCTGGAAGGCGCGGTCGCCGAGCTGAAGGCCGCCGGTGCCACCCACGACGTCCTGACCGTGCCGGGCGCGCTGGAGATCCCGGCCGCGGTCGCGATCGCGATCGATGCCGCCGAAGCCGCCGGCAAGCCGTATGACGCGGCGATCGCGCTCGGCTGCGTGGTGCGCGGCGAAACCATCCACTTCGAGATCGTGTCGATGGAGTCGGCCCGCGCGCTGATGGACCTCAGCGTCGCGCGCAAATTCCCGCTCGGCAACGGCATCATCACCGTCAACACCGACGAGCAGGCCTGGGCGCGAGCCAAGCCCGGCGACCTCAACAAGGGCGGCGACGCCGCGCGCGCCGCGCTGGCGATGCTGCGGATCAAGCGCCGGCTGGCGAAGGCCTGATGCAGATGGCCGAGATCAACAAACCCGCGTTCAAGAAACCGGTGCCGAAAGGCGAGCGCAAGGCCAACCGCCGCGGTGCGGCGCGGCTCGCGGCGGTGCAGGCGCTGTACCAGATGGACATCGGCGGCGCCGGCATCAACGAGACCTTCGCCGAGTTCGAGAGTTTCTGGATCGGCAACGAGGTCGAGGGCGAGCAGTATTTGCCGGCCGAAGCCGCGTTCTTCCGCGACATCGTCGCCGGCGTCGTGCGCGATCAGAAGCAGATCGATCCCCTGATCGACGATCTGCTCGCCAAGGGCTGGCCGCTGGCGCGGATCGACGCGATCCTGCGCGCGGTGATGCGGGCAGGGGCCTACGAGCTCGAACACCGCAAGGACATCCCGGCGCGGGTCGTCGTCTCCGAATACGTCGACGTCGCCCACGCCTTCGTCGAGAAGGACGAGACCGGCATGGTCAATGCCGTGCTCGACCAGATCGCGCGGCGGTTCCGCGAAGACGAGTTTACGAGGTAATCGCGTTGTGACGTGTTAAATTCGAGGGACCGGGCAGGCCAAGTTGCAACGAATTTGAGTTATCAGACCCCGCAATGATGCCGGGGCCTGGTCATGGGACCTTTTCGCCACTTCTGGATTGTTCTGCTCGGCCTTTTTGCATTCGTCGCTGCCGTCGCGTGGATCGTTGTCAGCCCGCCAGGACCGCGACCGCCTGACATCAATTTCCTTGCCTCGGATGCACACTTCGCCGTCGCGGGGCAGCATATAGTCGTTCCAATCGTCGCCCTGAGAGGGCCGGACCACGTTTTCGATCTCGGCGGCAGGCAAACCCGAAGCTTCGCGGACCAGATCCGGCAGGCCGCCCGCAATCCGGCCAAACCGATGCCGATGGATCACGTCGACTTCCTGATCCACGAGTACCGCTACACCGGCGAGCACCTCGCCTCGGTGGGCATCTGCCCGCGGCTGACGCGGCGTTGGTCGCAGGCGCTCTGCCGCGGCGAACATAAGGGGCTTTTGCGACGTTTGCCTGAGCGGTTCAATCTGTTCGACCGCAGCAAACTCGACCTTTTGAAAAGCTACGGCACGGTCGGAGGAGAGCGACAGTACGACCAGATCAGAAAGATGATTTATCCCGACAGAGTCGGCATGGGCTGTGATCGCACGACCAAATTTTGTACGGCAGTGATCGAAGCCCAACCAGGTGTGGTCGCCGTTTGGACGGTGTGGACCCACGAGCAAACCGGCACCACCCCGCAGCAGATGGCGGATGCTCAGGGCCCTGCCATCGTGCAGTTCGTCAGGCGCGCGATCGGCGAGGTCGAAGATCCGACCCTGCTAGATGCCGAGTGAGCGGTAAGGTTGAGCGCGGCTGAACCGTCGGCTCTGCCGACTTGCGCGCGGCGGCTTTCTGGCCTCTCAGTGCGCGCGGGATTTGGCCGGGTACAAAACCGGTCGCGGGAAGCAAACCATGCCCTCCGGTGAAGACGATCTGATCGCGCGATACTTCAAGCCTCTGGCGACCGATCCGGGGGCGCGGGGACTGGTGGATGACGCCGCTGTCTTGGCTGCCACGGGCTGCGATCTGGTGCTGACCACCGACGCGATCGTCGAAGGCGTGCATTATCTGCCGGGAGACCCGCCTGCCGCGATCGCTCGCAAGGCACTCCGGGTCAATCTCTCCGATCTGGCCGCCAAGGGCGCCGAGCCGGCCGGCTTCCTGCTGACGCTGGCGCTGCGGCAGGCCGATGAGGGTTTTTTGGCCCCGTTCGCCGCCGCGCTCGGCGAGGATGCGGCGACGTTCCGCTGCCCGCTGCTCGGCGGCGACACGGTCTCCACTCCCGGCCCGATGATGATCTCGGTGACTGCGCTCGGCCGGGTGCCGCCGGGCCGGATGGTGGCGCGGGACGCGCTGCGCCCGGGCGACGCCATCGTCGTCACCGGCACGATCGGTGATGCCGCGCTCGGGCTCGACCTGCTGCAGGGCCGGGCGACCGCCGCGAACGACGAGGACCGCGCGTTCCTGATCGACCGCTACCGGGTGCCGCAGCCGCGCTCGGCGCTGGCGACCGCTGTGCGCGATTATGCCGGCGCGGCGATGGACATTTCCGACGGGCTCGCCGGCGATCTCGCCAAGATGTGCGCCGCGTCCGGCGTCACTGCGACTCTCGACGCGGCCGCCGTGCCGTTGTCGGAGGCTGCGCGTGCGATCGCGGGAACCGATGAGTCGAAGCTGGCGCGATTACTCAGCGGCGGTGATGACTACGAACTGCTTTGCGGCGTTGCACAAAATAATCTCGATCAGTTCCTTGATGCGGCGCAGCGGAGCCATGTGCAGGTGACAGTCATCGGCGTTGCCGAAGACGGAACCATACCGCCGCGATGGCTCGGCGCGGGCGGCGCTGAAATCCCGCTGAAGACGCTGTCTTTCAGTCATTTCTGATGCTTAGTCACTGGTATTCCGACGCGAGGAAGTTCGCTGGAATACTCCGAAGGTCAGCGGAAAAGCCCAGCTTAGTCCCTTCGCAGCGATTGCGGAGCACCTGTGATTTTGGCAAGGTTCGCCGCGATTTGAGGCTGCCCCGCAAAAGAGGGCACGCCATCTTGTTGCGCGCCCGCGCCGCTCCCGCAGCGCAGGCACGGGGGTGAAACTCGGGACTGAGGCAATCAGGTATGACAGCTCTATGGGTGATCGTGCTCTGCGGAGCGCTATCGATCGTATACGCCATCTGGGCGACCTCGTCGGTGCTCGCTGCCGACCAGGGCAACGCGCGGATGCAGGAAATCGCGGGCGCGGTGCGTGAAGGCGCGCAGGCCTATCTGAAGCGCCAGTACATGACCATCGCCATCGTCGGCGTGGTGATCTTCGCGCTGCTCGCTTACTTCCTCGGCATCCTCGTGGCGATCGGCTTCGCGATCGGCGCGATCCTGTCCGGCGCGGCCGGCTTCATCGGCATGAACGTGTCGGTGCGCGCCAACGTCCGCACCGCGCAGGCGGCCACCACCTCGCTCGCCGGCGGCCTCGAGCTCGCCTTCAAGGCGGGCGCGATCACCGGCCTGCTGGTCGCCGGTCTCGCGCTGCTGGGCGTCACCCTCTACTTCATCTACCTGATCCACTTCGCCGGTCTGCAGGCCAACAGCCGTTCCTTTTTCTACTCCTCCGCTGCCGCCGAATT
>NZ_QTKI01000341.1:0-5290 GCF_010820945.1 Rhodopseudomonas sp. BR0C11 | reverse complement strand
AACGTGCTGTGGTTGCTGCCGTTTGGTAGCGCGCTGGCGCGGCGGTTCGGCAGCCTGCGGTTCTTCGTGTTCATGGCGGTGACGGCGGCGGCCGGCGCGTTCGCGCATCTGCTCACCCATTCCCATGACGTCGCCCCAATGATCGGCGCGTCGGCCTCGGTGTCCGGCGCGATGGCGGCGGCGATCCGTTTCGCCTTCGTCCGCGGCAGCTTCCTGTCGCTGCGCCGCGGCGATGCCGATGCGGCGGCGAAGGTACCGGCGCAGCCGCTGCTGAGGGCGCTGCGCGATCCGCGGGTGCTGGCGTTCCTCGGGATCTGGTTCGGCATCAACATCATCTTCGGGATCGGCTCGATCGCGATCGGCAACGAGGGCGCCAGCGTCGCCTGGCAGGCGCATATCGGCGGCTTCTTCGCCGGGCTGCTGCTGTTCTCGTTGTTCGATCCGGTGCCGCGCGTCCCTGAGGCGCGCGCCTGACGCGCCGCAGCAGCTGTTCGCAGTTGCGAATAGTTTGCATCTATCGCTGAATCGCCGCATTGTTGCGGTGTCATCGCACCTGGCGCTGATTTGCGCCGGGCTGGGAATGGGAATCGGCGCCGCGCTTTGCCCGCTGATTCTGTCGAGCGTCCATTCCACGCATCGCCGTGACTGATCCGCTGCAGTGTCACAACAACAGCCGCCGGGCTCGGCAGGCGGCGTTATGGGAGGCGACCATGACCGTGCGTGCGATTCTGGAATCCAAAGGCCGTTACATCCACACCGTCGAAGCCGCGGCGCGGCTCGCGTCCGCGGTGAAGACACTGGCCGAACGACGGATCGGCGCGGTGCTGGTGATGCACGGCACGCGGCTCGAAGGCATCCTGTCGGAGCGCGACGTCGTTCGTGTGCTCGCCGACCGCGGACCGACCGCGCTGGATGAGCCGATCGGCGCGGTGATGACGCGCGACGTGTTCACCTGCCGTCAGGATGACACCGTCGGCGAGATCATGGAGCGGATGACCGCGGGCAAATTTCGGCATCTGCCGGTGATGGAGCACGACCGCGTCGTCGGTCTGATCTCGATCGGCGACATCGTCAAATCGCGGCTGTCCGAATACGAGCACGAGCAGCAGGCGCTGCATGACTACATCAAGTCGGCCTGAGGCTGGCGGCCGAACCGACGATCAGGCGCCGGCGCCGCCCAGAAACAGCGCCCAGGCCTTGTCGAAATAGGCGTTCTGGGCGCGGGTCGACGCGTAGGTCGTCCCGCCCAGCATCGCCTCGATCATCGGCCCCATCGCGATGCTGTTGAGAAGCTGGCCCGCGAGAAAACGTGCGTCGCCACGGGCGAGGGCGCCGGCCTTCTGCGCCTCGCCGATCAGCGACAGCAGCCGGTCCATGATCGGATCGTCGGCACGGTCGGCAACGGCCTGACCGACCACGATCGCTTCGCTGAAGGCGATGCGCTTGAATGCGATCAGCGTGGGATCGACGTTGGTGGCGAGCAGCCAGCGCGCCGCCGCGCGAAGTTGCGTCAGCGCATCCCCGGTCTGGCTCGCCATCGTGGTCTGGAAGTGCGCGAGCGTCTGCGCCCGCGCGTGCTCGACGACGCCTTCGAACAACGCCAGCTTCGAGGGGAATCGTCGATACACCGTGTCCTTGCCGACCCCGCATGCCGCTACGACCTGCTCGACGGAGGTCGCAGCGAAGCCCTGCTGCGCGAACAGGCGCGACGCCGTCTCGATGATGTAAAGCGACTTCGCTTCGACATCGCTTTTGCGCGGACGTCCGCCTTTTGAAGCGGTGGTCAGGGTCGGCATGCAGGTCCTTGATCGTCGCCTCGGCGACGCAAACTGTTTCGAGCAATTCCAATCCCAGATTTGCAATCGCTTGGCAATCTGTCTGGACAGGACGGTCCCGTCCCGTTTATCTCCCGCCCGCCTCGAGACGAGGTATCTGGGGGAAATCGGATGGGAAGCGAGAACAAGATTGTCGTCGGCGTCGCGATTGCGCTGTCGCTGAGTGGCGGCCCCGAAGCGCTGGCGCAGAGCGCGAGTGAAGCATCAGTGGCGCTGCCGCCGGTCACCGTGCAGCCCGCCGAGCGGCGCGCAGTGCGCCGTGCGCAGCCAGCCCCCGCAGTTCAACGCGCCGTGCCGGCGCGGACCCCGGCCCGCGAACAGGCGACGCCGGCGGCGCGTCCGGTCACCCCCAGCAACACCTCAGATCGTTACGTTGTCCGCACGTCCGCAACGGCGACCAAGACCGATACCCCGGTGCTGGAAACGCCGCAGTCGATCTCGACTGTCACGCGGCGCCAGATGGACGATCAGAACGTTCAGACCGTTGCCAATGCGCTGCGCTACAGCGCCGGCGTGCTGTCGGATGCCGACACCAATTCGCGTTTCGATAGCGTCTTCATCCGCGGCTTCGGCGCGTTCGGCACCGCGACCAACTACGTCAGTTTCCTCGACGGCTTGAAGCTGCCGCGTGGCCAGGCCTTCGCCAACACCGCGATCGATCCGTTCCTGCTCGACCGCGTCGAGGTGCTGAAGGGACCTTCGGCGGTGCTGTATGGGCAGACCAGCCCGGGCGGCCTGGTCAACCAGGTCAGCCGGATGCCGAGCGCAGTGCCTTACAATGAAGTCCGCGTCGAGGGTGGCAGCTATGGCCGCTTCCAGTCCGGCGTCACCAGCCAGGGCGCGCTCGATAAGGACGGCCATTGGCTCTACAGCCTGAGCGCGATCGGCCGCACCTCCGGCACGCGCTACGACAATGTCGATGAGCAGCGCTTCGCCGTCGCGCCGGCTTTGACCTGGGCGCCCGATGCGGACACGCGCTTCACCGTTCAGAGCTACTACCAGAAAGACCCGAAGGGCGGCTATTTCAACTCGCTGTATCCGACCTCGCTGGCGCCGCTGCAGTACCGGCCATACCTGAACTCCAAGCTCAATGTCGGCGATCCCGGCTTCGACTCGTTCGAGCGTGAGCAGTACGGCATCGGCTATCAGTTCGACAAACGGCTCAACGAGGTCGTCAGCGTCAAATCGAGCCTGCGCTATTCGCACGTCGACGTCGACTTCAAGTCGCTGCAGATGAACGCACCTCTCGCCGCCACCGGCACGATCCCGCGCTGGGCATTGCGCTCGATCGAAGATGTCGGCGGGCTGTCGACCGACAATCGCGTGCAGTTCGATTTCGCCACCGGCGCGCTTCAGCACAAGGTCATCACCGGCGTCGATTATCAGAACACCCTCAGCAATTGGACCTACCAGCTCGGTGCCGCGACCGCCCTCAATGTCGTTAGTCCGGTGTATAATCAGCCGGTCGGCTCGCTCGCCTCGCTGATCGACAACGGCCAGAAGCTGTCGCAGACTGGCCTCTATGCGCAGGATCAGATCAGCTTGGGCGGATGGCGCGCGACGCTCGGCGTCCGCCACGATTGGGCCGAGCAGAGCACCGACAGCCGGCTCGCCGGATCGCGCTCCAATCAGTCGGACGACAAGACCACCTATCGGGCAGGCCTGCTGTATCTGTTCGACAGCGGCGTTGCGCCCTATGTCAGCTATTCGACGTCGTTCGAGCCCGTCACCGGCGTCGGTGTCGACGGGCAGCCGTTCATCCCGACCACGGCCGAGCAGTACGAGGGCGGCATCAAGTATCAGCCGACCTTCCTGCCGATGCTGTTCACCGCGTCGGTGTTCGACATCCGTCAGCAGGATGTGCTGAGCCCGTCATCGGTGCCGGGCTTCAACGTGCAGCAGGGCGAGGTCCGGTCCAAGGGCGTCGAATTGGAAGCCCGCGGCAACGTTACCGGCGGCCTCGAGCTGATCGGCGCGTTGACGTTCCTCGACACACGGGTGGCGCGATCATCGAATGCCCTGATCGTCGGCAACCGGCCGCAGGCCGTTCCGGACTTCTTTGGCTCGATGTGGGCGAATTACACGTTCCAGTCCGGCCCGGTCACCGGTCTGACATTCGGTGGCGGCATCCGCCATGTCGGCGCTAGCTACGGCGACGATGCCAACACGCTGCGCACGCCGGCCTACACGGTGGTCGATGCGGCCCTGAAATACGATCTCGCGAATGTGGCGCCGAGCCTGAAGGGCACGACGCTGACGCTCAACGTCAACAACCTGTTCGACAAGGAATACTATTCGAGCTGTTCGTCGGGGTTCTACTGTCAGTTCGGCAACCGCCGCACCGTGCTGGCCGGGATCCGGTACCGGTGGTGATGATCGACCTGAAAAGGGCGCGCCGCCGATGACGCGGCGTGCCGTTCGACTGTGGGTGTGGGTGCATCGCTGGAGCAGCCTTGTCTGCACGGTGTTCGCACTGCTGCTTTGTCTCACCGGGCTGCCGCTGATCTTCAAGGACGAGCTTGGTCCCGACCTGCAGCTCGTGGCGACGACCGCGCCGCCGGGCAGTGCATCGGTGGACTCGATGGTCGCGCGCGCCCTCGCGGCGCGGCCGGGCGAGGTGGTGCCGTATCTGTTCTACGATCGGGAGCATCCGATCCTGAAGGTGCCGACCGCTGCCTCGATGACGGCCGATCCGGCGTCATTTCACTACCAGGTGTTCGACACCCGCACCGGGCAGCAGATCGAGATCCCGCAGCCCAATGAGGGCTTTCTGTATGTGATGACTCGGCTGCATCTCGACCTGTTCGGCGGAGTGCCGGGCACGCTGTTTCTTGGATTCATGGGGCTGTTGCTGGTCGTTGCGATCGTATCCGGCGTGGTGCTGTACGGCCCGTTCACCCGCCGGCTTGCGTTCGGCGTGGTGCGGACCGACGGCAGCCGCTGGCGCACCTGGCTCGACCTGCACAATCTGCTCGGTATCGTGACGCTGGCCTGGTTCGGTGTCGTCAGCTTCACCGGCGTCATCAACACGCTGGCAGCGCCGATCGAACTCGCCTGGCAGGCCAATCAGCTCGTCGAGATGGCGGCGCAGGCGAGGCCTGCCGAGATCGCGGGACAACGTGCGTCGACCGATGCCGTGCTACGCGACGTCCGTGCCGCGGTGCCGGGGATGAACGTGATGACGGTGGCGTTTCCGGGGACGCCGTTCGCCACCCCGTCGCACGTCGCGATCTTTCTCACCGGCAATACGCCGATCACCAGCCGCATCCTCAAGCCGGCACTCGCCGATGCGTCGACCGGGCAGGTGGTCTCGGTGCGCGACATGCCGTGGTACGCGACCGCGCTGTTCATGTCGCAGCCGCTGCATTTCGGTGACTATGGCGGGCTGCCGCTGAAAATCATCTGGGCGCTGCTCGACATCGCGACCATCGTCGTTCTGATCGGCGGCCTCTATC
>NZ_QTKI01000340.1:0-5302 GCF_010820945.1 Rhodopseudomonas sp. BR0C11 | reverse complement strand
GGTGTTGATCAGTTCGACGACGTCGCCGATCCGCGATGCGGCTTCGGACAGGTGGCTGACGCGCTCGTTGGTGGCCTGCGCCTGCGTCACCGCCTCGCTGGCAATCCGCGCCGATTCCTGCACCTGGCGGCTGATTTCGTTGACCGAGGATGACATCTCTTCGCTGGCCGACGCCACCGACTGCACATTGGTGGACGCCTCCTCGGAAGCTGCGGCGACCAGGGTGGTGAACTGCTGGGCGTGATCGGCTGTCGAGGTCAGGGTGGTCGCCGAAGCTTCCAGCTCGGTCGAGGCCGACGACACGGTCTCGACGATCTCGCCGACCGCGTCTTCGAATTTGGCGGCGAGGGCGATCATCTCGCCCTTGCGCTGCTGCGCGGCCAGCCGGTCATGCTCTGCCTTGGCTGCGGCTTCTGCTGCGGCGCGCTCTTCGGCCTTCAGCTTGCAGGACTCCACCGCCCGCGCCATGTCGCCGATCTCGTCGCTGCGCTGCAGGCCCGGCAGCACCAGATCGAGTTCGCCATCGCCGAGGCGGCGGATGCCGGTGTTCAGTCCGCTGAGCGGCTTGGTGATCGACCGCGCGATCCAGATCCCGAGCACCATCACGGTCAGGATGATTGCGATGATCGCGATCTGCATGCGCTGCTCAGTGGCCCGCCGCGCGGTGGCGGCCATCGTCTTCGCGAGCTCCGCCTGCTGACGCACCGTGCTGGAGAGCTCGTCGAGCGCGGGCTGCAGTGCTCGGTAGGTCGTCACCATGTCTTTTTCGGCACGATCCAGCGCCAGGGCATTCTCCATCCAGGCGGAGAAGTCGCGCTGATAGGCGGCGAGCTTTTGCGTGATTTCGGACTTGGCCGTTGGCGGAAGATCGGAGGCGGCGAGCAGCTTGGCGAATTCGGCGGATTGCTTTTTCATCTCGTCGCCGTATTTCGGATGACGGCGGAGCATGAAGTCCTTCTCGTGCCGGCGCATCATCAGCATCTGCACCATCAGGGGCGGGGAGTCGAAGCTGCTGATCGTCTTTTCGACATCGTGCACCGACGCTCGCAGGCTGCCTTCGAGCCCAAGATCTTCCTTGAGGCCGAGCTTCACGGTGGCCTCACTGAACCTGCCAAATTGGCGCTGGTAGTTTTCAAAGCCGTCCTGCACCGACTTCAAACTGCGGGTGAGTTCAGTCTGACCGGCTACCTCGGTCTGCCGGATCATGTCGGTGAGCGTCTCGGCTGCCACTCGTCCGCTCTGCTGAAACATGCCGAGATATTGCTCGTCCTTGCGCAGCATGAAGTTTTTCTCGGCGCGGCGCTGCTCGAGCAGGGCGATTTGCAATTTTGCGTTGCTGTCGCCGAGTGTGCGGGCTCGTTCGTCAATCAGCCTCGCTGCGTCTTGTGACGATGTTCCGATCATATACAGCGCGCCAAAGGCGAGAACGCCAATGATGCCGACCAGAGCGATGGAATTGATCTTGGACGTGAGGCCGAGACGAAGAGACATGGGAGATCCCGAGTTTCAGACGATTCGCTTGGACGATGACGTGTGAGTTGTGGACGTGCTTGTTGGTGAGGCAGGCAATCTGCACAAACACTGAGCAATCTGCGACGTAGTCGATCGCTGGTCCGATGAGGCTCCAGATTCGAATCTTGACGTAATAACTAAGCTTGGACGAGCCGGTGCTAAGTTTGCCTTAAGATCTCCCGCGATGTTGAAATCCTGGTACTTGTCCGGATCGAATTGATTAGTTGTCGCGAAGCTTTCGCAAGACGGGGATGACGCTTCGATGACGATTGTTGGGAATTTCATGCAGGCGCTGGATCGAAGGCGACCGATTACTAACAGAGACGCGAGCGATAGAATCCGGTTCGGCGTTCTCGTGCGGTACCGAGAGATTGTGCTCGACTCGATCGGTCGTAGTGACGCACGTCAGCGCATCTCGCGGGGCCCGTGGCTGGCCACGGACCTCCCTCATGCGGTCTGCGTCCAGGCATCGGCCGCGGGTGCCGGCGGGCATCCGTCATGGAACCGAATCGGCGTTCCGCCACGACGTGTCGAACCGTCCTGTTTCAGTTTGGGACCCCACGAACCGCAGTGCATCCTGCGGGCAACACTCGATTTGAAATTGGCCCGAGGCCGGCCGTCGATCTGGACAAAGCCTTGATCGGAAATCACCCTGACGCTGTTTCGAGGGCGCACGGTCTGCGGCTTCGCGACGGGGATCGTTGGGGGAGCCATGAGACTGTTCACGGGGATGCTCGCGGCCATGCTGCTGGTCGCCGGCGTGGCGTCGAGCCAGGCGATGGTGCGAATCGCCGACGATCGTGGTGGCCGGATCGGAACCTATGTGGACCGCTACCAGTCGCTGCGCAGCTCCGGCGAAACCGTGATGATCGACGGCCTGTGCGCCTCGGCCTGCACCATCGTGCTGGGTGCGGTCCCGCACGATAAGATCTGCGTCACCTCCCGGGCCAATCTCGGCTTCCACGCCGCCTGGGATCTCGGCTCCAATGGCAACGTCATCACCAATACCGAAGCCACGCAGATGCTGTACACGATGTACCCGACCAGCATCCGCCGCTGGATCGCCAAGCGCGGTGGCTTGACCCGTCACATGATCTTTCTGCGCGGCAAGCAGCTGATGTCGATGTACCGGCCCTGTTACATGGACGCGCAGGCTCAGGCTGGCCGCTGATTCCGCGCCCGCGACCCATCCTCCGGATCACGTGATCAGTGCGACGGCGTCGCGGCTTGCCGGGCGCCGCCGCTGGCTCTATTGGGGGCAACCGTGCGGCGATTGCCGCACATCGCAGCGGCCGGGCTGAAATAGCGTCGAACCAGCCGCTCCGAAGGTTGCGAGGTGTCTGCCGATGTCTGCACAAGCCAAATCCATCCGCCCGCTGGTCGTGATCGCTGCGTTTGCCGGCAGCCTGATCGTCGGCCTCGTGGTCGTGCTGTGGCTGCTCGGCGGTCTGCAGAAGATCTCGGCACCGGCGACGATTGGTGGTCCGTTCCGTCTCACCGACCAGAACGGCCAGGTCATCACCGAACAGAGCATGAAGGGAAAGCCGACCCTGATCTTCTTCGGCTTCACCCGGTGCCCGGACGTCTGCCCGACCTCGCTGTTCGAGTTGTCGCAAGTGCTCGGCGCGATGGGCCCCGACGCCGACCGCATCAACGCCTATTTCGTCTCGGTGGATCCTGAGCGCGACACTCCGCAGTCGATGAAGGACTATCTGTCGAGCTTCGATCCGCATCTGAAGGGGCTGGTCGGAACCCCGGAAGCCACCGAGAAGATCGAGAAGGCCTATCGGGTCTATGCTAAGAAGGTCCCGCTGAAGGACGGCGACTACACGATGGATCACACCGCGCTGATCTATCTGATGGACAAGTCGGGCAATTTCGTCTCGCCGTTCAACATCAAGCGCAAGCCCGAGGAGGCTGCCGCCGATCTGAAGCGGTATCTGTAGCTTACGCCGACAGCCGCCATCGCGACCGCCGGGCTTTTGGCTTCGGCGCCAGCGGATGCGGACGGCGGGCAACGCCGTGCTGAGTCTTGTCCCAGCGGTACGGACACCAGACGAATTGCGCCAGCGCGCGCCACGCCGCCGCCGATAGGCACAGCCAATAGAGCGGCGTCAGCGCCAATGCCCCGGCGTGCCGCAACTGCCGCCGCCGGGCGAGGCCGAGCAAGCCGACCACCAATGTCGATGCAACGCCGGATGCGATCGTGAGCCAGTGCAGCGCGCTCGGCGCCGCGGGCTCCAGCCAGCCGCCGAGCCAGACCGGCAACTGCTCCGGCCAATCGATTGCCGCCGCCACGGCGAGACAGACTAATAATGGATACGCCAGCGCCGACAGCACATTGCCGCCGACCACCAGGTTGAGGCCGATCACGCCGCGCCAGCCGATCTCGTGCCACAGCCGGATCGGCTGCCGCATATGCACCTCCCAGGTCTGGATCCAGCCCTTCATCCAGCGCGCCCGCTGCGGCAGCCAGTTGCCGAACGCGATCGGAGCTTCCTCGTAGGTGGCTGAAGCAATGGTGACGCAGCGGTGGCCGAACCGGGCCAGCCGAAAGCCGAGGTCGGCGTCTTCGGTGACGTTGTGCGGATCCCAGCCGCCGATCGCGCGGAGTACATCGGTGCGGAAATGGTTGGAGGTTCCGCCGAGCGGCAGTGGCAGGCCGAGCGCCGCAAGGCCCGGCAGAAACAGATCGAACTGGCCAGCATATTCGGCCAGGAATGTCCGCGACAGCCAGCTATGGGTGAGATTGTCGATGCACAGGCTGGCCTGGACGCAAGCGGTGTCGGGGCTCGCGGTATCGAACGCTGCCAACGCCGCGCGCAGCTGGTCCGGGTCGGGCCGGTCTTCGGCATCGTACACCGCAATAAAACTGCCGCGCGCGAAGGCGAGGGCGTAGTTCAGCGCCTTCGGCTTCGTTCTCGGCTCGACCGCAGGCGCGATCAGCACCCGCAGATGCGGCCGCTGTTTGATCCGTGCCAGTGCCGCGCGGGTGGCGAGGTCGTCGGGCTCGATCACCAGGATAAGGTCGAGCTTCTCGTGTGGGTAATCGAGCGCGTCGAGAGCCTCCACCAGCGTTCCCACCGAGTCGGCTTCGCGATACAGCGCCGCCACCACCGTATAGATCGGCAATTCGGCGTCCGGCTTTCGCGGCGGCGGTGGCAAGGTCGGGCGGGGCCACAAGCAGGCCAGCAATCGCAGTCCGGCAAAGCCGATGAACCAGGCTGCCAGCAGCGTCGTCGTGACGTTGGGATAGAGATAGAGCGGCAACGCGAGCAGGACCGCCACGCAAATCCCGCGCTTCAAGCGCTGCCGCCACACCGGACCGGGCTTGCGCGGCGCCGCCGACAGCATCGGATGGCGCTGGTGCAGATCGGAGCTGGCGATGTCGGCCAGCGCGCGCTCGCCCTGCCGCGCCAGAAAGGTCTCAAGGTTCGCCGTCGAGGCCAATCGCAGCCGCGGGCGTGTGTCCGGATAGTCGTCCAGCAGCCTGCACAGCAGATGACTCGCAAGATGTCGCGGCGCCACCACCCAGATCAATTCGCCATCGACCCGGAGCGGCACGATTCCGGTCGCAGTGGCAGACGAGATTTGCGCGTCCTCCAGCGGACAGTCGGCGCGGTCGAACGCGCCGAAGTCTTCGAAGCCGAGGCGAAGCCAGCGGGCGAGATAGCGGAGATACGCTTCCTCCTCGATCAGGCCTTGCTGAATCAGGACACGGTCGGCACCGATGTCGAGGTCTCTGGCGCGCCGCGCGGCGGCCTGCAGCAGTGCCGGCGCAAGCACGCCG
>NZ_QTKI01000339.1:0-5304 GCF_010820945.1 Rhodopseudomonas sp. BR0C11 | reverse complement strand
CCGAGTTCCAGCGCGGAACCTGCCACCTGCCGCTTACAGCGTCCCGACAGCAGGCGCCGGCACGATCCGCCAGCGCAGACCGCGACCGCCGAATTCGTCGCCGATCGTGTCGAGCAGCCCGCGCAGTTCGGCGTCGTCGGCGGTGACGACGATCTCGACCGACAGCGTGTGGCCGCGGACCTGTTCGACCACGCTGTCGTAGTCGACATCGCGGCCATAGCCTTCGACCTCCCGCGCTGTGAAGCCGACGTGCGCGGTCGGCTCGTGTGACAGCATCGCGGCGATCACGTCGTCCTTCAGCGCCACCGGCACCAGCAGGGTCAGCACCATCGCACTCATGGCTGGGCCTCCGACGGTTTCGGCGGAATCCCGAAGCGGCGATACAGCACCGGCAGGATCACCAGCGTCAGCAGCGTCGAGGTGACGAGGCCGCCGATCACCACCACCGCCAGTGGCCGCTGCACGTCGGCGCCCGGACCGGTGGCGTAGAGCAGCGGCACCAGGCCGAACCCGGTGATACTCGCGGTGAGCAGGATCGGCCGCAGCCGCCGCTGCGCACCGAGTTCGACGATCTGATCCGGCGGCAGGCCCTGGCTGCGCAGCATGTTGAAATACGACACCAGCACCAGGCCGTTCAGTACCGCGATGCCGAGCAGCGCGATGAAGCCGACCGAGGCCGGCACCGACAAATATTCGCCGGTGATCAGCAGGCTGAACACGCCGCCGATCAGCGCGAACGGGATGTTGATGAACACCAGCAGCGACTGCCGCAGCGACGAGAAGGTGACGAACAGCAGCAGAAACACCAGAGCCAGTGCGATCGGCACCACGACGCCGAGCCGAGCCGCGGCGCGCTGCTGGTTCTCGAACTGGCCGCCCCAGACAATGCTGTAGCCTTCCGGCAGCTTGACCTTGGCGGCGACCGCCGCCTTGGCCTCGTCGACGAAGCCGACCAGGTCGCGGCCCGAGACGTTGCTCATCACCAGCGCCAGCCGCTTGCCGTTCTCGCGGTCGATCTTCACAGGCCCGTCGATCCGCTCCAGCTTGGCGACGTTGGCGAGCGGCACCGACTTGCCATCGGCGAGTACCAGATTGATGCCGGCGAGCCGCGCCGGCGACTCGCGTAGCGACTCGGTGCCGCGGATCAGCACCGGCGTACGGCGGCCTTCTTCGACCACGATGCCGGCCTGACGGCCTTCGATCTGGGTGCGCAGCGCCTCGGTGAGCGCGTCGACATCGAGCCCGAGCCGGCCGGCCTGCAGCCGGTCGATGCCGACGTTGTAGTACTCGAAGCCTTCGTTGAGCGTGGTGCGGACGTCTTCGGCGCCCTTCAACGTCTTCAGCGTCGCGGTGATCTGTTCGGCCAGCCTGTTGAGCGTCGGGATGTCGGTGCCAAAGATCTTCGCCACCACATCGCCGCGGGCGCCGATGATCATCTCCTGCACCCGCATCTCGATCGGCTGGGTGAACGAGAAGCCGATACCCGGGAAGCCGGCGAGCGCCTTGCGCAGCTCGCCCATCAGCCAGTCCTTATCGTGCGGCCGGCGCCACTCCGCCTCGGGCTTGAGGATGATGTAGGTGTCGGTCTGATTGAGACCCATCGGGTCGAGGCCAAGTTCGTCGGAGCCAACGCGCGCCACGATGCTCCTGACCTCCGGCACCGCGCCCATCACCGCCTGCTGGATTCGGAGATCGAGATTGACGCTCTCCTCCAGCCCGATCGACGGCAGCTTCTCGACGCTGATGATCGGCGTGCCTTCTTCCATCGTCGGCATGAAGATCTTGCCGAGCTGCGCATAGGCGAACACGGTGGCGACCAGCGCCAGCGCCGACACGGCCAGCACCGCCTTTTCGTGATTCAGAGCGAACCGCAACACCGGCGTGTAGCCGGCGCTGATCTTGCGCACCAGCCAGGTGTCGCCGTGACCGGCCGTCTTCAGTAGCAGCGACGCCAGCACCGGGATCACGGTCAGCGCCAGTAGCAGCGACGAGCCGAGCGCGAACACGATCGCCAGCGCCACCGGGATGAACAACTTGCCTTCCAGCCCCTGCAGCGTCAGCAGCGGCAAGAACACGATGACGATGATGCCGATGCCCGAGGTGACCGGCACCACGACTTCGCGCAGTGCCTGATAGATCCGGTGCAGCAGCGGCACCTGCGCGGCATGACGATCGTGCGCCAGATGCGACACGACGTTTTCGACCACCACGACCGCGGCGTCGATCAGCATGCCGATCGCGACTGCCAAACCGCCGAGGCTCATCAGGTTCGCCGACATGCCAGCAAACCGCATCAGCACGAAAGTGGCGAGTGCCGACAGCGGCAGCGTCAGCGCCACCACCAGCGCGGCACGCCAGTCGCCAAGGAACAGGATGAGCAGCACGATCACCAACACCACGGCCTCGAGCAGCGACTTCGACACCGTGCCGACGGCGCGGCCGACCAGATCGCCGCGGTCGTAGAACACGTTGAGCGTCACGCCCTTCGGCAGCGTCGGCTCCAGCTCCTTGAACTTGGCGCGAACGCCTTCGACCACGTCGCGCGCATTGGCGCCGCGCAGGCCGAGCACCAGGCCCTGCACCGCTTCGCCCTGGCCGTCACGCGTCACTGCGCCGTAGCGGGTGATGCTGCCGATCCGTACTTCGGCAACGTCGCGCACCCGCACCATGCCGCCGTCGCGCGAGGCCAGCACGATGTCGCGCAAATCATCGAGCGTGCGGACTTGGCCGTCGACCCGGACCAGCAGCACCTCCTCGCCGGCCGACAGCCGCCCAGCACCGCCATTGCGGTTGTTCTTCTCGATCGCCTTCTCCAGCATATCGATGGTGATGCCGTGCGAGGCCATCGCCAGATTGTCCGGCACGATTTCGAAGCTGCGGACGAAGCCGCCGAGCGAATTGACGTCGGCGACGCCGGGCAGCGTGCGGAGCGCCGGACGGATGGTCCAGTCGAGCAACGTCCGCCGTTCGGCCATCGTCAGGTCGCCGCCCTCGATGGTGAACATGAACATTTCGCCGAGCGGCGTGGTGATCGGCGCCAGACCGCCGGTGAGCCCGTCGGGCATGTCCTTCATCGCGGACGCGAGCCGTTCGGCGACCTGATTGCGCGCCCAATAGATGTCGACGCCGTCGGCGAAATCGATGGTGACGTCGGCAAGGCCGTATTTGGTGGTCGAGCGCAGGATGGTCTTGTTGGGGATGCCGAGCATCTCGAGCTCGAGCGGCATCGTCACCCGGGTCTCGACTTCCTCGGGCGTCATGCCCGGGGCCTTCATGATGATCTTGACCTGGACCGGCGAGACGTCCGGGAAAGCATCGATCGGCAGATGCCGGAACGCCAGAACGCCGGCACCGATCAGCAGCAGCGTGGCGAGCACCACCAAAAGGCGATGCGACAGCGAGAATTCGACGAGACGGGTCAGCATTTACTCGACCCCGCCGAGTCCCTGCCAGGCGCCCTTCAGCGCGGCGATGCCGCGCACCGCGATCCGCTCGTCGCCGCGGAAGCTGCCGCTGACCACCGCAAATTGCGGCAACTCCTCGCGGATCTTCACCGGCGTGGCAACGAAGCCGCTGTCGGTCTGCACGAACACGAAGGCGTCTTTGCCCCGCCGCACCATCGCGCCGCTGTGCACGCGCCATTCGGCCGAGCCGCTGGTGATCGGAGCGATCTGCGCCTCGACCACCTGGCCGGGCCGCAGGTCGGTATCAGGCTCGTCGAATTGGGCGCGGACGATCACGGTCTGCGAGGTCGGCTCGACGCTGGAGCCGATCGACACCACCTTGCCGATGCAATCATGGCCACGCAGCGTGACGCGGGCGCCGACCGCGAAATCCTCCGCCCGCAACGCCGGCACCTGAATTTCTGCCCACAGCGGCGCGAGCTGCACCAGCTTGAACACCAGCGCCAGCGCCTCGACGGTTTGGCCGGGTGTGGTCGGACTTTCCAGCACCACGCCATCGATCGGCGCGATCAGCGTCAGCCTGGGATCGAGCTTCTGGCTCGCCGCCAGCTTGTCGACCGCCGCTTCGGTCATGCCGTAATGCAGCAGCGCCTGGCGGCGCTCGGCTGCGGTAGCGCGGGCCTGTTCGTATTCGCTCTGGGTGACGATGACCTGCTTCTTGGTCACGGCGCCATAAGGCGCGAGCTGCTCCTCGCGGTCGAGATTGGTCTTGAGCAGCCGCCCTTTATTGAAGGCGACCAGATATTCGGCCTGGGCATTGGCAAGCGCCGGGCTCTGAATCTCGGCCAGCAGATCGCCGGCCTTCACCACCGTATCGGTGCGCACCAGCAGCCGTTCGATCCGGCCGCCGAGCGGCGCGTTCATCAGCCGGCTGCGATCCGGCGGCACCGCGATCTTGCCTGGGAAGCTGAGGCCGGCCGCGGCAGGCTGCTTTTCCAGCGGCGAGGTCTCGATCCCGACCCGCTCGGCCTGCTGCTTGGAAATCGACAGCTCGTCGCCGGCGTGCGCAGTCGCGCAAGCCAGCACAGCGGCCATCAGCAAAGTCGGAATCGTCGAAAGGCGGAGCATGGGTCTGTCACTGGCACCTGTGCCGGCCTGGGATGCCGGACGCGCCGGCTCCCCGCAGCCGCCGCAACGAGCTGCTTTCCTATGCTACCGCGCCTGACAGGTTGCTGACAGGCCCATCCGCCGCCAGCGTCAACGGCGGGTATGCACCGGCTAAAGCTAACTGCCAGTGATTCTCAGCAAGCTCCAGGCTGCCGCTCAGGCCGCGCGCTGGGCCAGCATGTCGGCCCGAACCCGGGCGAGATAGTCGCGGATCCGGTGCGCCAGCATTTCCGACTGCGACGACAAATCGGTCGAGGCCGTCATGGTCGAGGCGGCGTATTGCTCGGTGTCGCGGGCGCTCTCGGTGACAGTCTGGATACTGCCGGTGATCTCGCTGACCACGTCGTAGGCCAGCTCGATGTTCTTGGCGATATCGGCCGTGGCGGCCGATTGCGCTTCGGCGGCGCCGGCGACAGCGGCTGTAATGTCATCGACTTCGCTCATCACCGAGCCGATCTCGCCGATCGAGCGGCTGACCAGGTCGGCGGCACTGTGGACGTGCTCGACCTGCGCCTCGATCTCGCCGGTGAACTTGGCGGTCTGCTCGGCCAGCGCCTTCACCTCGGCGGCCACCACCGCGAAACCGCGACCGGCCTCGCCGGCGCGCGCGGCCTCGATGGTGGCGTTGAGCGCGAGCAGGTTGGTCTGTCCGGCGATCACTTCGATCGACTTCACAACTTCGGAAATCCGTTCGGCGACGCTGCGCAGGCTGGCGACGTTGGCGGACGCTTCC
>NZ_QTKI01000034.1:0-20854 GCF_010820945.1 Rhodopseudomonas sp. BR0C11 | reverse complement strand
CTGGAAGAGGCCGATGCCGAGGAGAACTCCGGCAAGGTCAAGGCCGTGGTGCCGGAATCCGAGGACGACATCGAAATCGATGAGGCCATCGACGACGATGACGACGATTCGACCTTCATCGCCGATGAAGAAGAAGAGGATGAAGACGTCACGGACATCATTGGTGACGTTTCTGGCGATGAGGAGACTTGAGATCGTCGCCGATATGTGATCAACGATTGCCGCGCGGCCGATTTTGATTTGCGCCGCGCACCCAGGGTAAGGGGCCATAGCTCAGCTGGGAGAGCGCTTGCATGGCATGCAAGAGGTCGGCGGTTCGATCCCGCCTGGCTCCACCATCCTTCGCTTGCTTCGCAAGCTTCGGCTCGGCAAGCCGATCACCCCCTCGGATGCGAAGCAAAAGAAGGATGCCGCGGCGTAGCCCGTAGGGCGAAGCCGGGCTTCAGTCGCAGCTCTATTTTTTCCCAGCTTCTTGCTGCGTTTCGAACGCTCCCTGTTCGCAAGCTATAGTCGGGCGGCCGGTCAGCCCCGGCGACGCCAAGCAGAGCGCGCAGCCGCAGCCAGGCTTGATCGCGCCATCATAGGGCTCTTCGGATTTTTTGAACCGTTGCTGTGAGGGCTTGATTCGCGCGCTTCGGTCTGCCCGCGCGACTGCCCTTGCGGCGTAGCTCGCAGCGCGATGCTGGACTAGATTCGATCCATTATCTCGATTCGATTTCGAGCGCCCTGCGGCGAGGTGCTCCATGAAATACGTCTATATTCTTCAAAGCGAAATTGATGAGCATTTCTATGTCGGCATCACTGACAACCTGCCTGCGCGGATTGGCAAGCATAACGCCGGCGAAGTCCCGCATACGTCGAAATTCCGCCCGTGGAAGCTGAAGACGTATGTTGCTTTCAGCGACACCCGTCAGGCGGTTGCTTTTGAGAAGTACCTTAAATCCGCTTCCGGCCGTGCGTTTGCCAAGAAGCGCCTTTGAGAGTTAAGTTCTCCGCTCCTGCAAAGCTTCGGTAAGAAAGCCCTTATGACCTCTGCATCGATGCCCGGCGCGATCGCCGGATTGCGCGTAATCGATCTGACCCGCGTGCTTGGCGGGCCCTACTGCACCCAAATCCTCGCCGACCACGGCGCCAACGTCATCAAGGTCGAACCGCCGGCCGGCGACGAGGTGCGCGACTGGGGGCCTCCCTTCCATGACGAGGACGCGGCGTATTTTCTCGGCGTGAATCGCAACAAGCGGTCGATCGGCCTCGATCTCGCCTCGCCCGGCGGGCGCGAGGTGCTGTTGAAGATGCTCGAAGACGCCGACGTGCTGATCGAGAACTTCAAGCCCGGCACGCTCGACAAATGGGGCCTCTCCAACGAGGTGATTCGCGAGAAGTTTCCGCGGCTGGTGCATTGCCGGATTTCGGGCTTCGGCGCCGACGGCCCGCGCGGCGGCAACCCCGGCTATGACGCCATCATCCAGGCGATGACCGGCATGATCGCCGCGACCGGCTCGCCGGAGAGCGGACCGGTGCGAATCGGTGTGCCGCTGGTCGACATCACCACCGGCCTGTATGCGACCATTGGTATCCTGATGGCGCTGGCGGAGCGTGAGCGCTCCGGCAAGGGCCAGTTCGTGGAGACCACGCTGTACGAAACCGGTCTCGCGATCATGCATCCGCATACCGCGAACTATTTCCTGCATGGCAAGCCGCCGGCGCTGACCGGCAACGAGCACCCTAACCTGGTGCCGTATTCGACCTTCAACGCCCGCGACGGCCAGATCTTCACCGGCGTCGGCAATGACGGCACGTTCCGCAAGCTGTGCAAGGAAATCGGCAAGCCAGAGCTCGGCACCGATCCGCGCTTCGCGCGCAACAAGGACCGCATCGCCAACCGCGCTGCGCTCCGCGCCGAACTCGAGGCGGTGTTCAGCCAGCACGATGCGGTGCCGCTGTGCGACCGGCTGCTCAATGCCGGCCTCCCGGCCGGTCCGGTGCAGTCGATCGACAAGGCGTTGACCAGTCCCCACACCGCCTACCGCGGCGATGTGATCGAGAAGGATTGGTACAAGGGCGTTGCCTCGCCGATCCGGTTCGAGCGCACCAAGGCCAGCCTGCGTGGCCTGCCGCCGACGTTCAGCCAGCACGCCAACGAAGTCCTCGGCGAGTTCGGCTATTCGGCGGACGACATCGCCAAGCTGAAGGCCGACGGCATCGTCAGCGGCCCCGAGCGCAAACGCTGATGAGGGCGGCGCCGGCCGCGACGCCGGCGCCGTTCATTCTGCTTTCGCTACGCACCCAGCTGCGATTACCGCAGTGCAGAAGCTCTTGCAGTGCATCATAAGCTGTTGCGACGACAGCGATGCCGCCGCTTCCTCCCCGGCGGTGCCTCGCTTATACGGTCATGTGTCTGTCATCGCGCACTGCTACGCGCGCCCACCACGACAGCACGTGCCCAACCGGGAGGTTTTCATGGCATTTCGATCCTTTGGCCTGACCGCGGCCGCCGCAACGGCGATCGCCGCGACGCTGGCGATGGCTGCGCCGGCATATGCGGTCACCGAAATTCAGTGGTGGCACGCGATGACCGGCGGCAACAACGACGTCATCGTCAAGCTGGCCAATGACTTCAATGCCGCGCAGAGCGACTACAAGGTGGTGCCGACCTACAAGGGTGGCTACGCCGATACCATGAACGCCGGCATCGCCGCGTTCCGCGCCGGCAACGCGCCGCACATCCTCCAGGTGTTCGAAGTCGGCACCGCCACCATGATGGCGGCGACCGGCGCCGTGAAGCCGGTCTACAAACTGATGCAGGAAACCGGCGAGCCGTTCGATCCGAAGGCGTATCTGCCGGCGATCACCGGCTACTACTCGACCTCCAAGGGCGAGATGCTGTCGTTCCCGTTCAACTCGTCGTCGATGGTGATGTGGGTCAATCTGGACGCGCTGAAGAAGGCCGACATCGCCGAGATCCCGAAGACCTGGCCCGAGGTGTTCGAAGACGCCAAGAAGCTGAAGGCCGCCGGCTACGCCACTTGCGGCTTCTCCACCGCCTGGGTCACCTGGGCCAATCTCGAGCAGCTGTCGGCCTGGCACAACGTGCCGCTGGCCAGCAAGGCCAACGGTCTCGACGGTTTCGATACCAAGCTCGAATTCAACGGTCCGGTTCAGCTCAAGCATCTGCAGAAGCTGATCGAGCTGCAAAAGGACAAGACCTACGATTATTCCGGCCGCACCAACACCGGCGAGGGCCGCTTCACCTCGGGCGAGTGCCCGCTGTTCCTGACCTCGTCGGGCTTCTTCGGCAACGTCAAGTCGCAGGCCAAGTTCAACTGGACCAACGCGCCGATGCCCTACTATCCGGACGTCAAGGGCGCGCCGCAGAATTCGATCATCGGCGGCGCTTCGCTATGGGTGATGGGCGGCAAGAACGCCGCCGAGTACAAGGGCGTCGCCAAGTTCCTGGCGTTCCTGTCCGATACCGACCGCCAGGTCGCAATCCACAAGGCCTCGGGCTACCTGCCGATCACCAAGGCGGCCTACGAGAAGGCCAAGGCCGACGGTTTCTACAACGAGCAGCCGTATCTCGAGACCCCGATCAAGGAACTGACCAACAAGCCGCCGACCGAGAATTCACGCGGCCTGCGGCTCGGCAACATGGTGCAGCTCCGCGAGCTGTGGGCCGAGGAGATCGAGCAGGCGCTGGCCGGCAAGAAGACCGCCCAGCAGGCGCTCGACGCCGCCGTCGAACGCGGCAACGCCATGCTGCGCCAGTTTGAGAAGACGGCGGTGAGGTAAGCACCGTTACCCCTGGCGTCATGCCCCGCGAAGGCGGGGCACCCAGTATTCGAGAGCGTTGCGATTTGAACAGCAACGACATGGAGTACTGGGTCGCCCGGTCAAGCCGGGCGATGACGGACAGGATGCTTGTCGAGTCTTCCGGCCACAGGTAAGCAACTCGTCACATGCTCAAGCAGGCCGTCTTTCAGTCGAAACTGCTGCCTTATTTGCTGGTGCTGCCGCAGCTCGTGGTGGTGCTGGTGTTCTTCTATTGGCCGGCCGTGCAGGCGGTGATCCAGTCGTTCCTGCTGCAGGACGCCTTCGGCCTGTCGACCGTGTTCGTCTGGTTCGACAATTATCGCGAACTGCTCGACCAGCCCGACTACTTCGCCGCGATCATCCGGACCTTCGTTTTTTCCTTCGCGATCGCGCTGTCGTCGCTGTCGCTGGCGCTGCTGCTGGCGGTGATGGCGGACCGCCCGCTGCGCGGCTCGACGTTCTACCGCACCATGCTGATCTGGCCCTACGCGGTGGCGCCGCCGGTGGTCGGCGTGCTGTGGGTGTTCATGCTCAATCCGTCGCTCGGCGTCATCGCCCATGGGCTGCGCGCGCTCGGCGTCGATTGGAACCCGCTGCTCGATGGTGATCAGGCGGCGCTGCTGATCGTGCTCGCGGCGGCCTGGAAGCAGATCTCTTACAATTTCCTGTTCTTCCTCGCCGGACTGCAGGCGATTCCGTCCAGCGTGATCGAGGCGGCGGCGATCGACGGCGCCCGGCCGATGCGCCGGTTCTGGACCATCACCTTCCCGCTGCTGTCGCCGACCATCTTTTTCCTGGTGATCGTCAACGTCGTGTACGCGTTCTTCGACACTTTCGGCATCATCGACACCATGACCCGCGGCGGTCCGGCGAAAGCGACCGAAACGCTGGTCTACAAGGTGTATCAGGACGGCCTGCTCGGCTCGAACCTCGGCAGTTCGGCGGCTCAATCGGTGATTCTGATGGCGATCGTGATCGCGCTGACGGCGATCCAGTTCCGCTTCGTCGAGCGCAAGGTGAATTACTGATGGTCGAGCACCGGAAGTTCGGAAACCTGGTGCCGCATCTGATCCTGTGGATCGGCGTCGCGATCGTCGCCTTCCCGGTCTATCTGGCGTTCGTCGCCTCGACCCAGGACAACGCCACCATCGCCAACGGCCAGATGTCGCTGCTGCCCGGCGGCCACTTCCTGGAAACTTATTACAAGACCATCTTTGTCGGCTCCTCCGGCACCACCCGCGAGCCGGTCGCCAGCATGCTGTTCAACTCGTTCGTGATGGCGATGTCGATCGCGCTCGGCAAGATCGCGATCTCGATCATCTCCGCCTATGCGATCGTGTATTTCCGGTTTCCGTTCCGGATGACGATCTTCTGGCTGATCTTCATCACCCTGATGTTGCCGGTCGAGGTCCGGATCTATCCGACCTACAAGATCGCCGCGGACCTCAATCTGCTCGACAGCTACGCCGGGCTGGCGCTGCCGCTGATCGCGTCGGCGACCGCGACGCTGCTGTTCCGGCAATTCTTCATGACGGTGCCGGACGAACTGTTGGAAGCGTCGCGGATCGATGGGGCCGGGCCGCTGCGGTTCTTCTGGGATACGCTGCTGCCGCTGTCGCGCACCAACATGGCGGCGCTGTTCGTGATCCTGTTCATCCTCGGCTGGAATCAATATCTCTGGCCGCTGCTGATCACCACGCGCGACGACATGCAGACCATCCAGATCGGCATCCGCAAGATGATCGTCACCTCGGACGCGCTGACCGAGTGGCCGGTGGTGATGGCGACTGCCGTGCTGGCGATGCTGCCGCCAGTCGCCGTGGTGGTGCTGATGCAGAAACTGTTCGTGCGCGGACTGGTCGAGACGGAGAAGTAGCAACAGTGGCCAACGTCGTTCTCCGCTCTGTCCGCAAGACCTATCCGGGTGGTTTTGAGGCAATCAAAGGTGTCGATTTCGAAGTTGGCGACGGCCAGTTCTGCGTGCTGGTCGGGCCGAGCGGCTGCGGCAAGTCGACCCTGCTGCGAATGATCGCGGGGCTCGAAACCGTCACCGGCGGCGAGATCGGCATCGGGGATCGCGTCGTCAACGACGTCGAGCCGGCCGATCGCGACATCGCGATGGTGTTCCAGAACTACGCGCTCTACCCGCACATGACCGTGTACAACAACATGGCGTACGGCCTGCGCAACCGCGGCATGGCCAAAGCCGAGATCGACGCACGGGTGCAGGAAGCGGCGCGCATCCTCGAACTCGGTCCGATGCTGACACGGAAGCCACGGCAATTGTCCGGCGGCCAGCGCCAGCGGGTCGCGATGGGCCGCGCCATCGTGCGGCATCCCAAGGTGTTTCTGTTCGACGAGCCGCTGTCGAACCTCGACGCCAAGCTGCGGGTCGCGATGCGGGTCGAGATCCGCAAGCTGCAACGCCGGCTCGCCACCACGGCGATCTACGTCACCCACGACCAGCTCGAGGCAATGACGCTCGCCGACATGCTGGTGGTGATGAACGCCGGCCAAGTCGAACAGATCGGCTCGCCGCTCGACGTCTATGCCAAGCCGGCGACGACTTTCGTGGCCTCGTTCATTGGCGCCCCGCCGATGAACCTACTGGCCCTGGCGGACGATCTGCGGAGCCAGCTCGGTGGCGCCCCAGCCGAGGCGGGCATTCTCGGCGTCCGCCCGGAGGACCTCGTGATCGGCCCAGGGGCGGCAGCTCATGGCGGGTTGGCGCTCGACATCACCGTCGAGGCGATCGAGAGGGTCGGGCCGGAAACCTTCGTCTACGGGGCCCGCGCAGGGCGTGAAGCTCACCCGGTGGTCGCCGGGAACCCCGGCGAAGGGGCCGGCGGGGACATCATCGTCCGGATCCCCGGCCAGGTCGCGCCGGCGGTCGGAGAGCGCATCACGGTCGCGGCGCCGCCGCACAGCCTGCATCTGTTTTCCGCCGACGGGCGCCGCCGGATTGCCGGCTAGCCGGCCAGTAAGCTACTGGTGGAATTCGCTGTTCTGGCCTTCTTGAACAGTTCTTTTGCACTGCCCATATTGGTTTGGACTGGACGGCGAGGTGCCGGACGGTCGATGGGGTGCCGCAAGGACCCCCTCAAAGTCGCTTCGAGAGGACTTTGTGATGTCTCGTGTTCCTTCGTTATCTAGTCCCTTTCTGCTGGGATTCGACGAGATCGAGCGTGCGCTCGACCGCGTCGTCAAAGGCGCCGACGGGTACCCCCCGTACAACATCGAACGGTGCGAACGCAGCAACGGCGATCCCGAAAAGCTGCGCATCACACTGGCGGTGGCTGGATTCACCCGCGATCAACTCGATGTCACAGTTGAGGAAAATCAACTGGTGATCCGGGGTCGGCAGCAGGATGACAAAACTCGGCAATACATCCACCGCGGCATTGCCGCGCGTCACTTCCAGCGGACGTTCGTGCTGGCCGACGGGATGCAGGTGTTGGGTGCGGACCTGAAAAACGGGTTGTTGTCCATCGACCTGATCCGGCCTGAGCCGGAAAGGGTCATTAAGACAATCGCCATCACCGAACACGAATAATGGAACGAGTAGCGGACTCGACCGCTTAGTCTCCTAGAGGAGTCGAGACCATGACTGAAGCTGGTACTACGCTAGAAAATGTGGGCGTCACGCCGGAAGCGCTGGCGCATCTGGGCGAAGGCCACATCGCCTATGTGAAGCAGATCCGCTCCGAAGACGTACCTGGGTTATTCCCGCAGGCGCCGCAGATCGCGCCGGGCCTCAAGCTGTTCGCGCTGCATTCGGCCGATGGCACGCCGATTATGCTGACCGACAGCCGTGAAGCGGCGATCGCGAATGCCTGGAGCCAGGAACTGCAGGCCGTCAGCGTCCACTAAGCGCTGACTGAAGAAGCTGGTTACGCGACGCGGGGTGTCCGGTGACGGCCCCCGCGCCCGCTGGATACTCATTAGCGGCGCTGAGGCGCCGCCAGCAAGCAGCCTTAGCGCGTTGCATTGCTCACTTCCTCACATCGATACTAGAGCGATTTCGTGCCGATTCCGCTGGTCAGCGACGCAGGATCTCGGACGCGTAACCGCTACGCCTGAACCAGTTTCGGTCCGGCGCTGAGCACTCATTGTGCGGTCAGTCGGATGTCTTCGCGAAGCTAGCGCCTGCCGGCCAGCAATACGCCGCGCTGTTACGCCGCGGTGGCCGGGGGCAGTGCGAGCACCGAATAGATCGCATGGGCGTCACGGGAGGCGCGCAGCTTCTTGGCGACGTCCTGGTCGCGCAGCAGCCGGGCGATCCGCGCCAGCGCCTTGAGGTGGTCGGCGCCGGCACCTTCGGGCGCCAGCAGCAGAAAGATCAGGTCGACCGGCTGGCCGTCCATCGCTTCGAAATCGATCGGACGTTCCAGCCGCGCGAACAGCCCGAACAGCTTTTCCAGCTTCGGCAGCTTGCCGTGCGGAATCGCCACCCCATAGCCGACCGCGGTGGTGCCGAGCTTCTCGCGCTGCAGCAGCACTTCGAAGATCGAGCGCTCGTTCTGACCGGTGAGTTCAGCGGCGCGCGCCGCGAGTTCCTGCAGCGCCTGCTTCTTGCTGATCACCTTGAGCGCCGGGATGACGGCCTCGGGCGCGACAAGATCCGTAATCGTCATCAGGCGTTCCGGGGGTGTTGGTGCGGTCCGGGTGAAATAGGACGGCGGTGGGTTGCGTCAAGCGTTCGATCCGAGAAGCGCCGCGCGATTTCCTGATCGCGGCTAAAACGCTTCTGAAATCATGATCCTAACTTAAGTCTAGCATTCCTGCCGGCGGCCGTAAAATGCCGTCGGCGGTCCGCCGAAAAGCGGCGGACCATAGGCAGAGCGTTGCACGGGCGTCAATGCCTCGCGGAGGTTCCGCTTGCGGCTTTCCCGCGAGGCAATGCGCGGGTCAGTTCGTGCCGTTCAGCACCGGCGGGTCTATCCAGCCGATATTGCCGTCGGCGCGACGATAAATGATGTTCACTCGGCCCGAGCTGCCGTGCTGGAACACCACCACTGGTGCGCCGGTGAGATCGAGCTCAACCACCGCCTCGCTCACCGACAGCCGCTTCATTGCGGTGGTGGCCTCGGCGATGATCACCGGGTTGTAGGCGTCCTCGTGATGCTCTTCGTCGCCGGGCGCTTCGATCACGTAGCTGGCCGCGTCCACCGGCGTGCCGAGCTCAGCGAGCGCGTTGGCCTCGGCGTGAGCCTTGCGGGCCGAACGATCCTTCAGGCGGCTCTTGTAGCGGCGCAGGCGCTTCTCGATCTGCACCAGCGCCTGATCGGCGCTGACATAGGCGTCGGCGGCATTGGACTCGGCTTCAAGCGTGATGCCGGAATCGAGGTGCAGCGCACAATCGGTGCGGAAGCCGAAACCGTCTTTGCTGAGCGTGAAGTGCCCCGAATAATTCCCATCGAAATACTTGCGCAGCACCTCCTCGGTGCGTTCGCTCACGCGGCTGCGCAGCGCTTCGCCGATGCTGATGCTTTTGCCGGATATCCGGATGGTCATGGCAGTGCCTCGATTCACATGTGGGGAGATGAGTCTAGTCAGAGCAGGGCGACGCAATCAAGCTGGGGCTGTGTCGCGGGAGCGGTTCGCTGCCGCAGACGGCGTGCCCAGCATGTTCTGCTTGTCGCGACGGCGCTGCACTGAGGAGGGAATGCGCATCGCTTCGCGATATTTCGCGACGGTGCGACGCGCGATGTCGATGCCGGCCTCGCGCAGACGTTCGACGATCGTATCATCCGACAGGATTGCTGACGGATCTTCACTGTCGATCAGTTGGCGAATCTGGTGCCGCACCGCTTCGGCCGAATGCGCTTCGCCGCCGTCGGCGGAAGCGATCGACGCAGTGAAGAAATACTTAAGCTCGAAGGTGCCGCGGTTGGTCGCCATGTATTTGTTGGCGGTGACGCGCGACACCGTGGATTCGTGCATCTGAATCGCGTCGGCCACGGCTTTCAGATTCAGCGGCCGCAGATGCTTGACGCCGTGGGTGAAGAAACCGTCCTGCTGGCGCACGATCTCGGTCGCCACCTTGAGGATGGTGCGGGCGCGCTGATCGAGCGCGCGCACCAGCCAAGTGGCGTTCTGCAGACAGTCGGAGAAATACGACTTGTCGCCGTCCTTGCGGATCGTCTTCGACAGCTCTGAATAATAGGTTTGATTGACCAACACCTTCGGCAGCGTGTCGCTGTTGAGTTCGACCAGCCAGCCGCCGTCTGGCCCCGGCCGGACGAACACGTCGGGCACAATCGTCTGCACCCGCGACGAGCCGAACTTCAGCCCCGGCTTCGGGTCGAGGTGACGGATCTCGCCGATCATGTCGACGAGGTCTTCGTCGTCGACGCCGCAGATCTTGCGCAAGCTGGCGACGTCGCGCTTTGCGAGCAGGTCGAGGTGTTCGACCAGAGCCTGCATGGCCGGGTCGTAGCGATCGCGCTCGCGCAACTGGATGGCGAGGCATTCGCTCAAGTTGCGCGCGCAGATGCCGGGCGGGTCGAAGGTCTGCAGCACCTGCACGACTGCTTCGACGTCGTCCTGACTGGCGCCGAGGCGTTCGGCGGCGTCGCCGAGATCGGCCGGCAGATACCCGGCGTCGTCGACGAGGTCGATCAGGTACTGTCCGATCAGCCGCTGCGACGGCGTCGTGACCGCGACAGCGAGCTGTTCGGCGAGGTGGTCGGCCAGCGAAGTCTCGGCCGCCACGAAGGCTTCGAGGTTGTAGCCTTCATCCGACGACGCTCCGCCGCCCCATTCGGTATATGAGGCCGGCGCGCTGTCTTGCGCGGCGCGGGCCGCAGCTTCGGCAGGCTCTTCGGGAAAAACGTTCTCCATGCCGGTATCGAGCGTCTGCTCGATATCGCTCCGGCTGCCGAGATCGCGGTGCATCCATTCTTCGGTGCCGGGCTCGAACGCACCGGCGGCCGCGGCGTCGGTGAAATCCGAAGAACCCTCGCCGCCGAAATCTTCGCCGCCGCTCGCGCCGAACTCACCGCCGCCCTCGGCGCCTTCCGCCGTGGCCTCACCGGCAACCGGCGGTTCCGCATTGTCGCCGGCGCGATCGAGCAACGGGTTCTTCTCGATCTCGTCCTCGACGAAAGCCGCGAGGTCAAGATTCGACAACTGAAGCAGCTTGATCGCCTGCATCAGTTGCGGGGTCATCACCAGAGACTGGGTCTGACGAAATTCGAGACGTTGCGACAGCGCCATGGTGGCCAGAAACGGTAGTTGGTCCGTTTCTTGCTTACGCCTTTCCGGAGCGGATGTACACGCCTTGACGGATGGGAAATTTGGAGTAGAGGCGCTGGCCCTTCGGGCGGGATGTCTTTCCGGTATCTAAGTAGTTCTGATCGCGCCTCACGATCAGGCCGGTAAAGGTAATCATGGACCCGCCGGCTCTAAACCGCAACCGGCTTCACAGTCGGAATTCTTCGCCAAGGTAAAGCCGGCGCACATCCGGATCGTTGACGATGTCTTCGGGCGTACCTTCGGTCAGGATCTCGCCCGCATAGACGATGTAGGCGCGATCGGTGAGGCCGAGCGTTTCGCGAACGTTGTGATCGGTGATCAGCACGCCGATGCCGCGATTGGTCAGGTGACGCACCAGGTCCTGAATGTCGCCGACCGCGATCGGGTCGATACCGGCGAACGGCTCGTCGAGCAGCATGTAGTTCGGGCGGCTGGCGAGCGCGCGGGCGATTTCGACGCGGCGGCGCTCACCGCCCGACAGCGCGATCGACGGCGATTTGCGCAGCCGTTCGATGTTGAATTCCTGCAGCAGATTGTCGAGCTGCGCTTCGCGCTTGCGCTTGTCCGGCTCGACCGCTTCCAGCACGGCGCGGATGTTCTGCTCGACGGTGAGGCCGCGGAAGATCGAGGCTTCCTGCGGCAGGTAACCGATGCCGAGCCGGGCGCGCTGATACATCGGCAGCTTGGTGACGTCGTGGCCGTCGAGTTCGATCGCGCCGTTGTCGGCCTTGATCAGCCCGGTGATCATGTAGAACACGGTGGTCTTGCCGGCGCCGTTGGGGCCGAGCAGGCCGACCGCTTCACCGCGGCGAACATAGATGCTGACGCCGCGCACGATCTTGCGGGTGCCGAAGCTCTTCTCGACGCTGTGCACCGCCAAGTAACTGGATGCCGGTGCGGCCTGCGGCGCAGCCGCCTGCGGGGCGACGGTGCGGCGCGGTGCTGCAGCCGCGGCCGGTTGTCGCGGCGGAGCCGCGTACGACTCGCTGCGTGCGATCGGCGGCGCGTCGCGCACCGGCGTGGCGAGCAGATCGCCGACGTCGTCGCTGTATCCGGTAATGTCGTTACGCGCGCTGCCGAACCCGGGAGCTTTCGGACGCCGACGGAACATGCCGCGAAGATCCACCATGCGCTACCGAACCTGTCCCGTGAGGTGCGCCGCCGCAAGGCTCGCGGTGACGTCATTGGCGTCTGCCGAGGCCGTGCGGACGCGGCAAAGCGACGCTTCGCCGGCGCTGTTACAGGCGGCCGCCGTCCGGTTCAACACTCGGGGTGCTTGCTGGTGATCTGATACGGTCACTTCGGCTTGCCCGAACTGGTCGGCGGGCCGAGCGGCAGCGGACCGCCGCCATTCGCGCCCGAGGATTGAAACAGGCCCTGCACCCGGCCGCTGTCCGATTCCACCCGCGATACGCCGGTGGTCATGTCGACCAGCAGGCGATCGCCGCGCACTACGTTGCGGGCCTGGGTCAGCACCACGTTGCCGGTCATCGTCACCAAATTGGTCTTGGTCTCGAACACCGCCTTGTCACCGGTGACGACCTGATCCTTCTGGGTGACCACGACGTGGCCCTTGGCTTCGAGTCGCCGGATCGAGGAGGCGCCGTCCGGGCCCGGCGCGGCCGCCGGCATCGGCTTGCCCTTGGCGCCCTTCGCCGGCGTCTGATCCTGGTCGTAGAACACCACCAGCGTCTGCGACGTCATGGTGGTGTCCCCCTGCACGACTTTGACGTTGCCGGTGAAGGTCGCT
The DNA here is from genome assembly GCF_010820945.1 of Rhodopseudomonas sp. BR0C11. Classification (NCBI taxonomy): domain Bacteria; kingdom Pseudomonadati; phylum Pseudomonadota; class Alphaproteobacteria; order Hyphomicrobiales; family Nitrobacteraceae; genus Rhodopseudomonas; species Rhodopseudomonas sp. BR0C11. The sequence goes on along the minus strand of NZ_QTKI01000034.1, from coordinate 8,037 downwards.
TCCTTGTTCTTGTCGCGCACTTCCAGGGTGTCGGATTCGATCTGGATCGGCTTGTCTCGGTTCTGCGAGAAGCCCTGCATCGCGTTGGGCACGCCCTGCACGGCGCTCTGCGCCGCCGCCGGCACCGTGCCGGCAACCGACAGAGCAACCAGCGCAGCACTGGCCAGCGCGACCGGGCCGCTAAGCCGGCGAAACCAAACAGCAATGTGCATTGTCGAGATCACCTCGCGACGGCCCGCTGGCCGGGATTGGGGGCCGCCCGCGACTTGGTCGGGGCGGGCGGCGCCGCGGGCTGCGCGGCGGGCGCCGGTTCTCCGAGCGGGGCGTTGTCGATGTTCATCACCACGCCGCCTTCGAACCGGATCAGGTCGCCCTTCTCGGTAATCCGCATCCGCTGGCCGCGCAGCGTGCCGCCGTCCCATTTGACGTCGACCGGCGAGTCGGAGGTGACGGTGCCTTTGCCCATGTCGATGTCGGCCTGGGTCATCCAGGCCTCGGTGCCGGTCGAATTGTGCAGATAGACGTCCTTGTTCAGCTTCAGAAGCTGCGCCTTGGTCTCGAACTGGCCTTCGCGCGACTCGATGATGACGGTGGACTGGTCCTCCGACTGCACCTTGGCGCGCAGCGTATGGAGATCGACGTGGTCCTGGCTGGTCAGATCCTGGGTGGCGGTGCGCGCCCACATCTCGTAGGGGCGGCCGTCATTGGTGAAGCCGGCCAGATGCGGCGACTCCATCGTGATCTTGGTGCCCGAGACCACCAGATCGCCGACGTCGATCGGCAATTTCGACAGATAGCGGAACGGGTTGAACACCGAGATCGCGATGATCACCGCCATCGACAGCACCACGACCAGCGGCACGGCGAGCCGCAGCGTGCGCACCAAACGGCTGTGGCGCGCCGCTGCCGCGAAGCGCGCCTCCATTCCGGTCTGATAGGACGACAACTGAACCGCTGTCACCGCTGCTCCCGAGCTCGTCTCGCGCGTGTTACGGAGCCGTGCGCTCCGTCCTCCGGAGCGCCGCTTCGAGCGCGGTCTCCAGTCTGCAATACATCCTTAAGCTTATCTTAATCACCCCGGCAGGGGAGGGCCATGGCAGGCCCGGCCCATCAGGCCGAGGAGTATGACCGAAACGCGGCGCAGGGTGCCGCTCGGGCGCAGGAACCGCCGGGAGGGCCGCCCAGCCGGTCACGAATGAGCGAAAATGTCCTCTTCGCTCCAGCCGTCGAGGTCGAGCCGGGCGCGGACGGGCAGGAAGCCGAAGCAGGCGGCCGCCAGCTCGGTGCGATTCTCCCGCGCCAGCATGGTGTCGAGCTTGTCGCGCAGCGCGTGCAGGTGGAGCACGTCGGAAGCGGCGTAAGCGAGCTGCGCGTCGGTCAGGGTATCGGCGCCCCAGTCGCTGGACTGCTGCTGCTTCGACAGATCGACGCCGAGCAGTTCGCGCACCAGGTCCTTCAAGCCGTGCCGGTCGGTGTAGGTGCGGGTCAGGCGCGAGGCGATCTTGGTGCAGTACACCGGCTGCGGCATCACGCCGAACGCCTTGTACAGCGCCGCCAGATCGAATCGGGCGAAGTGGAAGATCTTCACCACGGCCGGATCGCCGAGCAGCTTCTTCAGGTTCGGCGCATCGGTCGATCCTTGCGGGATCTGCACCACATCGGCACTGCCGTCGCCGTTCGACAATTGCACCACGCACAGCCGGTCGCGATGCGGATGCAGCCCCATCGTCTCGGTGTCGATCGCCACCGAATTTGTATAGCGGGAAAGATCCGGCAGGTCGCCGCGATGCAGGCGGATCGTCATGTGTCGCAAACCTTTGGGCCATGAAGGAGAGTGCCGAACGCCCCGAATCGGCAGCCCAACCTATCGCCCCGATCCGCGCGACGCGAGGGGCGGCGCCACCTTGCGGTGGACGTCTCGAACCGATGTCGATGTGAAGAGATGCGGATACGAGAAGAAGGGCGTGGGCAATGGTGCCCAGGAGAGGACTCGAACCTCCACGGTGTTACCCACTGGTACCTGAAACCAGCGCGTCTACCAATTCCGCCACCTGGGCCCGGGGCGCTTGATAGGGAGGCGTTACGGAAAAGTCAAATGGCTTCCGCCAACCAAATCCGCTGTACACCGGAAGGTTGATGGCGTAACGCGAAACCGCCAGAATGTCCGCGAATTCCCGGACGTCTAAAGACGCTCCTCCGCGATCAGGATCAGCCCGCATGACTTCGAATATCGACACGCTCGTCACGGTTTTCGGTGGCTCCGGCTTCCTCGGCCGGCACGTCGTCAGCGCGCTGGCGCGGCGCGACTATCGGATTCGGGTCGCGGTGCGCCGGCCGGAGCTTTCCGGGCATCTGCAGCCGCTCGGCCGCGTCGGCCAGATCCACGCCGTGCAGGCGAATCTGCGTTACCCCGAATCGGTCGCGGCGGCGATGCGCGGCGCGCATGTGGCGATCAACCTGGTCGGCATCCTCGCCGAAGGCGGCGCGCAGAAGTTCGACGCGGTGCAGGGCAGCGGCGCCGCCAACGTGGCGCAGGCCGCGGCGGCCGCCGGCGCCCGGATGGTGCATGTCTCGGCGATCGGCGCCGATCCGAACTCGCCCGCCCGCTATGCCCGCAGCAAGGCGGCCGGCGAACAGGCGGTGCTCGCCGCCGTGCCGCAGGCCACCATCTTCCGTCCGTCGGTGGTGTTCGGGCCTGAAGACCAGTTCACCAACCGATTCGCCGCGTTGGCGCGACTGTCGCCGGTACTGCCGCTGGTCGGGGCCGATACCAAGCTGCAGCCGGTCTATGTCGGCGATGTTGCGACCGCGATCGCCGATGCGGTCGACGGTCTGGCCAAGCCGGGCGCGACCTACGAACTTGGCGGTCCGGAACAGCTGACGATGCGCGAAATCATGCGCATCATTCTGCAGACCACCGATCGCAATCCGATGCTGGTGCCGCTGCCGTTCGGCCTCGCCAGCCTGCAGGCGATGCTGCTGCAGTTCGCGCCGGGCGCCTTCAAGCTGACGCCGGATCAGGTGCGGATGCTCGAGGTCGACAATGTGGTGTCGGAAGCTGCCAAGTCGGCCGGGCTGACGCTGCAGGGCCTCGGCATTCAGCCCGATTCGCTGCAGGCGATCGTGCCGTCCTATCTGTGGCGGTTCCGCAAGACCGGCCAGTTCGCGCGCAAGACCGGGTAAGCGAACCGCAGCGGCGGCCCTCAAGGACGCCGCGTTCCGAGAGAGTTTGTTACCGCCCCAGCGCCAGTGCGATCAGGCCGAGCGTGCCGACGATCACGCGCCACCAGGCGAACAGCTCGAAGCCGTGGCGGGTGACGTAGCTGAGGAAGGTCTTCACCACGATGATCGCGGTGATGAACGACACCACGAAGCCGATCGCCACGATGATCAGGTTGTCGGCGGTCATGTCGGCGTGGTTCTTGTAGAGATCGTAGACGAACGCGCCGAGCATCGTCGGGATCGCCAGGAAGAACGAGAATTCGGCCGCCGAGCGCTTGTCGGTGCCGAGCAGCATTGCCGCCACGATGCTGGCGCCGGAGCGCGACACGCCCGGGATCATCGCGGTGCACTGTGCGCAGCCGATATAGAAATAGGTCAGCAGCGGGAACGCGGTGGCGTCGTGATAGCGCGGCTTCAGGTCGAGCTGGTCGACCCACAGCAGGATCGCGCCGCCGACGATCAGCGAAAAGCACACCACCCACGGATTGAACAGGTAGTGCTTGATATAGCTGCCGAACGCCGCGCCGATCACCGCTGCCGGGAGGAACGCCACCAGCACCCCGATGACGAAACGGCGAGCGTTGGCATCGGTGAACATGCCGAGCGCGATTCGCCACAATTTCACGAAATACAGCGCCAGAATTGCCAGGATCGCTCCGAGCTGGATCAGCACCGCGAAGCTCTTCCAGAAGTTGCCTTCGCCGAGATTGAAGAACCGCTCCGCCAACAGCAGGTGGCCGGTCGAAGATACCGGCAGGAATTCAGTGACACCCTCGACGATGCCGAGAATGACGGCTCTGATGATATCGATGAGCATGGAATTGTCCGCTGCAAGGGATCGGGCGCCCGCGAGGCCGGACCTTGTCGCCTATTCCCCAAGGGGTCGCAACGTCAAAAATGCGCCTTTCGGTGCCTTGCGTCCGCGTCGCATGAGACTAGTTTGGCCGCCTCCCGAAGAGCCTTTTCGATGCGATCCGCCACGGTTTGTTAAGCTCTTCGAAACTATCTAGGTCAGCATGTACACCCTGTTCCACCACCCGTTCTGCCCGCTGTCGCGGTTCATCCGCCTTGCGCTCGGCGAACACGGTCTCGATCTCAGGTTGGTGGAAGAGCGGTCCTGGGAGCGGCGAACGGCCTTCCTGGCGCTCAATCCGGCGGGAACCACGCCGGTCCTGGTCGCAGAGGGGCGCCCCCCGATTCCCGGCGCCGGTGTGATCGCCGAGTTCCTCGACGAAGTGCACGGCGTCGAAATGGGTGACCGGCGGCTGCTGCCGCAGTCCACCGCTGAACGCATCGAGGTGCGGCGGCTGCTGTCGTGGTTCAACGACAAGTTTTTCGAAGAGGCCTCCGGCCCGCTGATGACCGAGCGCATCTACAAGCGCTTCATGAGCGAGGAAGACGGCGGCGGGCCGCCGGCGATGGACGTGATCCGCGCCGCCAATGCCAATGTGCGCTATCATCTGGCCTATATCGGCTGGCTGGCGCGCACCCGGAACTTTCTCGCCGGCGATCGCATGACCTATGCGGATCTCGCCGCCGCGGCGCACCTGTCGGCGATCGACTATCTGGGCGACGTGCCATGGATCGAGGACGAGGCGGCAAAGGCCTGGTACGCGCGGATCAAATCGCGCCCCTCGTTCCGTCCGCTGCTGAGCGAATGGCTCGCAGGCGTGCCGGCGTCACGGACCTACGTGGATCTGGATTTCTGACCTTCGCCGACGGACAGCCCGCATCGGCCGAACCCGGCGATGCGTTGAAGGCGGAAATCGCCGAACAGTCACGCGCGCTCGGCTTTGATGCCTTCGGAATTTGCGCGCCGGACTCGATTCCCGAAGCGCCGGCACGACTGCGCGCGTTTCTCGACGCCGGCTATCACGGCGACATGGCCTGGCTGGCCGATCGTCCCGAGCGCCGCTCCGATCCGCGGGTGATGTGGAGCGAGGTCCGAAGCGTCATCCTGCTCGGCTTCAATTATGGTCCTGATACCGATCCCCGCGCGGTGCTGACGCGAAACGATCGCGGTGCGATCTCGGTCTATGCCCAAGGCGACGATTATCACGATGTCATCAAGGCCCGGCTGAAGCAGTTCGCGCGCTGGCTGGTCGCCACCGCCGGCGGCGACGTCAAGGTGTTCATCGATACCGCAGCGGTGATGGAAAAGCCGCTGGCGCAGGCCGCTGGCCTCGGCTGGCAGGGCCGGCACACCAATCTGGTGTCGAAAGGCCGCGGGTCCTGGATGTTTCTCGGCGCGGTGTTCACCACGCTCGATCTGCCGCGGGATGCCGCCGAGCACGATCATTGCGGCTCGTGCCGCGCCTGCCTGGACGCCTGTCCGACCGGCGCGTTTCCGGTGCCGTACCAGCTCGATGCCCGGCGCTGCATCTCGTATCTGACGATCGAACACAAAGGCCCGATCCCGCGCGAGTTTCGCGCGCGCCTCGGCAACCGGATCTACGGCTGCGACGATTGTCTCGCCGCCTGCCCCTGGAACAAGTTCGCCCAGGCTGGTCGCGAGGCCAAGCTCGCCGCCCGCGACGGCTTGCGCGCACCGGCGCTCAGTGAGTTGGTGGCGCTCGATGACGCGTCATTCCGGGCGCTGTTCACCAAATCACCGGTCAAGCGCATCGGCCGCGACCGCTTCATCCGCAACGTGCTGATCGCGATCGGCAATTCGGGCGACGGCGAGCTGCTGCCCGAGGCCGAACGGCTGCTCGCCGATCCGAGCCCGACGATCCGCGGTGCTGCGGCGTGGGCGCTGGGGCAGCTGCTGCCGCCCGAGCGCTTCGCGGCGCTGAAGGAAACGCATCTCGGCTGCGAGGCCGACGAGAGCGTGCGGGCGGAGTGGGGCGGAGTCGCTGCTGAGTAGGGCGCTACCCCCGATCAATCGTCATCCCTCGCGAAAGGCGAGGGATCCAGTATTCCAGGGTGTTACCGTCATTGAACCGCACTGGAATACGAGATCGCCCGCATTCGCGGGCGATGACGGCAGGGTTGGTGGACGGACTTCAAACGCATCGCCCTCGTCAGCCCAGCTCCTCGACCGCGGCCAGCATCCGGGCGATGTCCTGCGGGCGGCTGAGCCGGTGGTCGCCGTCCTGGATCATGGTCAGGACCACGTCGTCGGTCGGCAGCCGCTCCGCCAGTTCGAAGGCGTGGCGCCACGGCACGTCTTCGTCCTGTTTGCCCTGCAGGATGCGCACCGGGCAGCCGACCTCGATCATGCCGCCGAGCACGAGGTGATTGCGGCCGTCTTCGATCAGCGCCTTGGTGATCGGGTAGGGCTCACCGTATTCCGAGGGGCGGTGCCAGACACCCTTGGTCTCGATCTCGACGCGAATCTCGGGTGAAAAACCCTTCCACATTAGCGCTTCGGTAAAATCCGGCGCCGGCGCGATCAGCACCAATCCGGCCAGCTTTGCGGCCGATTCGCCGCCGCCGCGGCGGCGCAGGGCGCGGGCCAGCAGCAGTGCCATCCAGCCGCCCATTGACGAGCCGACCACGATTTGCGGACCGCGCGCGTAAGCGTCGAACACCGCCAGGCTCTCTTCAAGCCAGCGGCCGATGGTGCCGTCGGCGAAGCTGCCGGAGGACTCGCCATGGCCGGAATAATCGAACCTGACGCAGGCGCGGCCGCGCGCTTCGGCCCATTGGTCGAGCGCGGTCGCCTTGGTGCCGGTCATGTCGGAGTTGAAGCCGCCGAGCCAAAACAGCCCAGGGGAGGTGCCCGGCCGGGGGCGGACCGCAATCCGCCGCGCTGCAGCCCCCTCGCCGACGGTGATGAAGTCGGACGCCGGTTCGGATGGTTTTGTCATGGATCAACAACCTCGTTGCCGGGTTGGTTTGCAGTACACGGCGAGGCGCCGTCAATGCCGGCGCCTCAGGGCGTAGCGCGACGGAAGCCGCGCGGCGAATTGGCCGGCTTTGCGTTTATGCGGAAGTCGGCTTGCCGCTCGGCGGTTCTTCCGCCACACTGCGCGCGGATCAAAAAGGGCATTGACCCTGGTATCGACGCTGAGTGGTTTTGCGTCGGATCGCGCTTCGACCTATATGAAGCGCGCGGATCCGACCAGCAGCCGTACCTGCCTCGATCCCATCGTTCGCCGTCAACGTTCACAAGTGTGGAGAAGAACCCATTCGCCGTCCCAACAGAGCGCCGCCCCCCGTAGCCAAGGACGGGCCGCGCACCAACGATGAAATCCGCAATTTCGAGATCCAGCTGATCGACCAGACCGGTGTGAACCAGGGCAAGGTCGAGACCATTGTCGCGATCAAAATGGCAATGGACGCAGGCATGGATCTGGTCGAGATTTCGCCGACCTCGTCGCCGCCGGTCTGTAAGATCATGGACTACGGCAAGTACAAGTATTCGGCGCAGAAGAAGGCCGCCGAGGCGCGCAAGAAGCAAAAGATCGTCGAGATCAAGGAGATCAAGCTCCGCCCGATGATCGACGACCACGATTACAACGTGAAGATGAAGGCGATGCTTCGCTTCTTCGAGGAAGGCGACAAGGTCAAGATCACCTTGCGCTATCGGGGACGCGAAATGGCTCACCAGGAGATCGGCACCAAGCTGCTCGAAAAGGTGAAGAACGACGTCGCTGAAATCGCCAAGGTCGAGCAGGACCCCCGCTTCGAAGGCCGTCAGGTCGTGATGGTGCTGGCGCCGCGCTGACGCGGATCCGGGTTTTCGATTTCAGAACGAACAAGGCCCGCCAGCGATCTGACGGGCCTTTTTCTTTGACGCTTTCTCTGCCGTGGCGTTCACCCGTCGTTTGGCCGGCCGCGTCGGCGGTGCTCGATCTTCCGCCTTATACG
>NZ_QTKI01000338.1:0-5331 GCF_010820945.1 Rhodopseudomonas sp. BR0C11 | reverse complement strand
GGCGCCAGCGTCGACAGCGTCACGGCGCGGACCTCGCGCTTGGTGAGCTGGCTGTCGTGCTGAAACAGCTCGTCCGGCAGGCCGCTGACGCACGGCAGTATCACGGCGTCCGGCTCGGCCACGGCGGTGATGCCGAGCGCCACCGGCGCGGTGACGTCGGGGAAGGCGAAGATCGACGCGGTGGTCCGCCGCACGCGTTCGCGCGGTCCGCCGAGCGCTTCGAGCACGGTGAGCTCGGATGCGCCGAAGCCGTTCGCCGCCAGATAGCCGGCGATCTCGCCCACGGCGCCGCCGTCGCGCACCAGAACGATCAGCCGCGCCTCGGGGCGGAGATGCGGGCGCAGCGTCGTGACCGGCCGCGCGTGCAGGCCGAGCGTCACCGTCTCTTCCAGGCGCCAGCCGAGCCGCGCCGCGGCCCATGCAAAGGTCGACGGCGCGGGAATGGCGATCCATTCCTTGGGCGCGAGATGATCGCCCAGCACCGCGCCGGCACCGTGCCAGAACGGATCGCCGGAGCACAGCACCACGACGCGGCGGCCGCGCTGCGCCAGCACCTCGGGCAATGAAGCGGCGAACGGCACGCGCCACGGCAGTGTTGGCTTGTTCAATGCGGCGACGAGGCCGAGGTGACGATCGCCGCCGACGATCAGTTCGGCTGCATCGAGCAGCGCCCGCGCGCGTGCCGACAGCCCGTCGAGGCCGTCCTCACCGATTCCGACGATGGACAGCCAGGGCTGCGTCGTGTCATCGCTGGTGATCATGACGCTCCCTTCATCGCATCGCTCGCGCGTATTGATCCTCGGCGGCACCGCCGATGCCTCGGCGCTCGCTAGGGCTATTGCGGCCGAGCCGGCCATCGATGCGGTGCTGTCGTTCGCCGGCCGCACCGATTACCCGAAACCGCCGCCGATCCCGTTTCGCGTCGGAGGCTTCGGCGGCATCGGCGGTCTGGCCGATTACTTGCGCGTCGAGCGGATCGAACGCGTCGTCGATGCGACGCATCCATTCGCGGCGCAGATGAGCCGCCATGCAGTGATCGCCTGCGCCGAATCCGGTGTCCCGCTGCTGGCGCTCGAGCGGCCGGCGTGGCAGGCCACCACTGGCGATCGATGGATCGAAGTCGATGATCTCGATCAGGCCGTCGGCGCGCTCGGCGCTGCGCCGCGGCGGGTGTTTCTCGGCATCGGCCGTCAGAACCTCGAGCTGTTCGCGTCGCAGCCGCAGCACGCTTATCTTGTGCGGCTGGTCGATCCACCGCGCGGGCCGCTGCCGTTGCCGAACGTCGATATCGTGGTGGCGCGCGGACCGTTCGATCTTGCCGGCGACCGCGCGCTGCTGCAGGCGCACCGTACCGAGATCGTCGTCGCTAAGAACGCCGGCGGCGACGCGGCGGTTGCCAAGATCATCGCGGCGCGCGAGCTCGGGCTGCCGGTGATCATGGTGAAGCGGCCAGCGGTGCCGGATCGGCACTGTGTCGCCATGGTCGCCGACGTGATGGCCTGGCTCGGTCACGACACCGCTCCGGAGAACCGCGGGGTGTAGACGAAAGCGGCTCCGCTGCTGCGCGGAATGATCTTGGTCTGCGACGAGCCGATCATCACCAGCGTGCGCATGTCGGCGCGTTGCGGCACCGCATCGCCGAGCGGCACCACGTCGATGCGCTCGCGCGGATCGCTGACGGCGGTCGCAAAGATCACCGGCACGGAAGCCGGGTGGATGCTGCGCAATAGCTCGAACGCGCGGCCGAGCTGCCAGGGCCGCGCTTTCGAGATCGGGTTGTACAGCGCGATCACGAAATCGGCTTCGGCCGCAGCGCGCAGACGCTTCTCGACCGTTTCCCACGGCTTGAGATTGTCCGACAGGTTGATCGCGCAGAAGTCGTGACCGAGCGGCGCACCGATCCGCGCTGCGGCGGCGAACATCGCGCTGATGCCGGGCAAAATGCGGATGTCGAGCTCGCGCCACGCCGGATCGCCGGCTTCGATCGCTTCGAACAGAGCCGCCGCCATCGCGAACACGCCGGGGTCGCCAGAGGAGACGATGACGACGTGGCGACCCTCGGCCGCGAGCCGCAGCGCGAACCCGGCGCGATCGAGCTCTTCGCGATTATCGGAAGCGTGCCGCTGCAAGCCGTCGCGTTCGGCGATGCGCGCGACATAAGGTGCGTAGCCGACGATGTCGGTGGCGCGTGCCAGTGCTGCGCTGACTGCGGGTGTGATCAGTTCTTGCGCGCCGGGCCCAAGGCCGGCAACCATCACAGATCCGGTCATGGCCGTCGCCCTTGTCCGTGGACCAGCACGATCGAGAAGTAGGGCGCGTCGTCGGTGGTCTTGTCGGCGAGCGGCATCACCACCTGATCGTCCATCGCGCCGCGCTCGACATAGATCGCGCGATCGAGCAGGCCGGCGTCGTCTAGCGCGCGGCGCACCTTGGGCAGATTGCGGCCGAGCTTCATGATCACGATCGCATCGCCGGTGGCGAGCGCCGCCTTCAGCCGTGCTGGTCCGAGCGTCGCGGGCACCACGCAGAGCACGTCGTCGCCATAGGTGATCGGCGTGCCGCTCGCGGTCCAGCATGCCGCCATGCCGGAGATGCCCGGCACCACTTCGACGCGGACACGCGGCGCCAGCCGGCGGTGCAGATGCATGAACGAGCCGTACAGGAAGGGATCGCCTTCACACAGCACGACGACGTCGCGGCCTTGCGCGATGTGTTCGGCGAGCCGCGACACGCATTGTTCGTAGAAGCTGCGCAGCGTCGCCGCATAGGCAGGATCGTCGAGCGCGATCTCGGTCGTTACCGGATAGTCCATCGGCTCTTCGATCACGCCCTCCGGCAGCAGACCATCGGCGATGCGGCGGGCGTGGCCGGGGCGTCCGGCTTTGCGGAAGTACGCCACCACCTTGGCGGCGCCGACCAGCCGCGCGGCGCGGACGCTCATCAGATCGGGCGCGCCGGGGCCGACGCCGACGCCGTAGATCGTCGGTGTGCTCATTCGCGTTCGCTCGCCAGCGCGTTGATCGCCGCAGCCGTCATCGCGCTGCCGCCGCGCCGGCCGCGCACGATGACGCAAGGCGACGGCGAGTCCGCCAGCAGCGCGTCCTTGGATTCGGCCGCGCCGACGAAGCCGACTGGGATGCCGATAATGGCCGCGGGCCGCGGGGCGCCGGGCTCGGCGAGGATTTCGAGCAGCCGGAACAGCGCGGTCGGTGCGTTGCCGATTGCCACCACCGCGCCCTGCATCCGATCGCGCCACAGATCGACTGCGGCGGCCGATCGGGTGGTGCCGAGCTTTGCGGCGAGGGCGGGAACGTCAGGATGGTTAAGCGTGCAGATCACCTCGTTGTCGCCCGGCAGCCGCTTGCGGGTGACGCCGTTGGCGACCATCTGCGCGTCGCACAGGATCGGCGCGCCGGCCTGCAGCGCGGCGCGACCTGCCGATACAAAGCCGTGCGTGAACGCGATGTCGCCGGCTACTTCGACCATGCCGCTGGCGTGGATGATGCGCACCGCGATCTTCTCCTCGTCGGGCGTGAAACGATCGAGGGCGGCCTCGGCGCGGATAATGGAGAACGACTGACGATAGATCGCGTCGCCGTTTTTTTCGTAAGCGTAGGTCATCGGGCGGCGTCCTCGATCAGCTCGGGGAAAATGGAGGGATGCGGATCTGTATCGGCGGTCACGCTCTCGCTCGGCGCATCCATCGTGGTGATGCTGAGGCCGGCGGCGAGGGCGAGCTGCATCAGGATGGCGCGTGCGGCACGGCCGGCGTGCTGCGCGTATAGTCTGTCGAGGCGGCGAAGCGTGGTCTGCGGCAGGTTGGTGATTAGTTCGCTCGGGATCTCGTGCGGCCCGCCGGTAGCGAGCACCGCGAAGGCGATCCGCTGGCTGCTGGCGAAGGCGGTCACCGCTTCGACGGCTTCACGGTCGGAATGCGCCTGATCCGGCAACACGATCAGGATTGCGCGCAACAACGACGAATCGAGGGAGCGCTCGCTCGCCTGTGCGGCGAAGGAGGCGAGATCGCTGGTGTGTAACCGGTGCGGTCCGCCGAGCCATGACTGAGCGAAGTCCGCCAGCGTCTCGGCGCAGGGCGACAGCACCGCGATTTCGGCGGCGGCTGGCCGAAGCGACAGCTGAGAACCGGCGCAGACACCGGGATGGAGCGCAGTGGGCGGCATCGCGCCGAATCTCGTCGGTTGGCCATCGCGGGCGATGGCTCAAAACCGGCGAACGGACCTGCACTCCGGACCGCCGAAAGACATCCCGGGGCACCCCGCCCGAAACGGCGTCAACATCGCAGGCGACGGCAGGTCTCCTGGCTCACGGGTCGTCGCCGACGCGGCCTTCCCGGAATATCTCCAGTGGCGTGTTGCGTCGGCTCACCGTTTACAGTTGCGGGGGCAGCTTCGGCTCGACCGCGGGCAGCGATCTTCCGATATTCCCTCTTCGTCCTGTCCGAGGACAGGACACCGTCGGCGCGGGATGTTTGGGACGGAAACGGCGAACTGTCAATCGACCATCATTGGCAACTGGCCGCCAAGAGCTGTCATCAAATTCGCGCCAGCTTGATCGGGATCAAGGCGTATCGCCGGAGGCCTCCGGAGCTCGCGCCAACGCGCGGCGGCGGCTGTCGATCGCCGCGCGCAGCAGCGCCGCCGCCCGGAACGGCGCGTGCAGCGCCTTGCTGAACGGCAGGGCGGCGAACAGACCGAACACCAGCCCAAGATGGGTGGTGAGCAGCAGCCCCATCGCCGGCGTGCTGCGGAAGCCGAGCACCGCGAGCCCGCTGGCGCCGACGAGGGCCAGCAGGATCAGGAGCGCGACGTTCAATCGGGTCTCGCCGCGGTCGCTCGGCTCGCGATCAGCGCGCGCTTCCAGGCCCAGCAGCCCCACCGCGCCGACGGTCATCGTGATCCCGCCGACGAGCCCGAGCATCACCGGCAGGCTGACGACCGGGTAGGGCGCTACGACGCCGAGCAGATGATGATAAGCGGCGGCCACGATTGTCGACAGGCCGCTGAGCACGAAGCCGCCGGCAGTCAGATGGTGCAAGATCCGTCGCCGCTGCGAGGTGCGCTCATCATGGTCATGGCAGCCGGGACCGCCGCCGCCGAGGTGGCGCAGCGTGATGATGTCGAAGAGGGCAGCGGGCAGCGCGCGGACGATCTCGCGGACCGTCACCTGCGGCGCGATCGTATGCCAGTATCGCAGCGTCGCCAGCGTGACCGCGATCACCGCCCAGGCGAACGTGCCGCCCGCGAGTCCGGCCATCGCCGGCCACGGCAGCACGCGATAGAATGCGCCTTCGCCCGCGTGGGCGGCCAGCAA
>NZ_QTKI01000337.1:0-5379 GCF_010820945.1 Rhodopseudomonas sp. BR0C11 | reverse complement strand
GTTATGCTGCCGCTCCGTTCCGTTCGCTGCCACGAACTGCGGTTAAACGCCGCTCCTCTGCGTCTCGACAGAATCGGAGGGAGTTCCCAAGTGACTGTTCGCCCAATTCAGCTGTTCGGAGCTTTCCTACATGTCGATGACACCCGAGACGCCGCTGCCGCCGAAAGGACTGGGGCTGCGGCCGATCCCCATGCTGATCTTCGGTTCGCGCTGGCTGCAATTGCCGCTGTATGTCGGCCTGATCGTCGCGCAGGGCATCTACGTCATTCTGTTCCTGAAGGAGCTGTGGCATCTGTTCCAGCACTCCTTCGACTTCAGCGAGCAGCAGATCATGCTGGCGGTGCTGGGGCTGATCGACGTGGTGATGATCTCGAACCTGCTGGTGATGGTGATCGTCGGCGGCTACGAGACGTTCGTGTCGCGGCTCAACCTGCGCGGGCATCCCGACGAGCCGGAGTGGCTCAGCCACGTCAATGCCAGCGTGCTGAAGATCAAGCTGGCGATGGCGATCATCGGCATCTCGTCGATCCATCTGCTGCGCACCTTCATCGAAGCCGGCAACCTCGGCGCGGTCGGCAAGGTGAGCGGCTACACCGAGACCGGTGTGATGTGGCAGACCATCATCCACACCGTGTTCATCCTGTCGGCGATCGGCATCGCCTGGGTCGACCGGATCTCGAATCTCGCGACCGAAGAAGAGAAGGCCAAGGGGCATCATTGATGCGCCGCCTGGCCGCGCTGGCAGGTGCCGTCGTCGCAGCCGCATGGCTGACGCTCGGTGCCGCGCCGGCGCGAGCGGCGGATGCCGGCTTCGATCGCTTCCTCGCCGAGCTGTGGCCGGAGGCGCGCGAAGCCGGTGTGTCGCGCGCGACGTTCGACGCCGTCACCGCCGGGCTCGAGCCGGACTACAAGCTGCCCGACCTGATCCTGCCCGGCAGGCCGAAGACCGGCGCGCCGCGGCAGGCCGAATTCGTCCAGGTCCCGGCGGACTATCTGAAGGAAGCGCGGATCGAGAGCCTGGCCGCGCATGGCCGCACGTTGCTGCAGCGTTATCGGCCGACGCTGGATGCAATCGAGCGCAAGTTCGGCGTGCCCGCCACCGTGGTGCTGGCGATCTGGGGCCGCGAGACCGACTACGGCCGCTACAAGTTGCCCTACGACGCGGTGCGGGTGATGGCGACGCAGGCCTATGTCGGCCGCCGCAAGGACCAGTATCGAACCGAATTCATCCTGGCGATGAAGATCATCGGCGAGGGCGCGGTGACGCGGCAAGGGATGCGTGCGTCCTGGGCCGGCGCCACCGGCCTGACGCAGTTTCTACCGTCCGAGTACTACAAGCACGGCGTCGACTTCGACGGCGATGGACGCGTCGATATCTGGCACTCGGTGCCGGACGCGCTGGCGTCGGCCGCACAGCAGCTCGTCAACAAGGGCTGGCAGAGCGGACTGCGCTGGGCCTACGAGGTCAAGGCGCCGGCGCGCGTCGACTGCACGGAGGGCGTGCCGGAAGTCACCAAGCCGATCGGGCAATGGCTGCGTGAAGGCTTCACGCTCGCCCGGTCGGATCGGTTGAGCGCGGCCGAGCGCGAGCAGCCGGCGTCATTGCTGCAGCCCGAAGGCATTTACGGTCCGGCGTTCCTGACCACGAAGAACTACTTCGTCATCAAGGAATACAATTTCTCGGATCTGTATGTGCTGTTCGTCGGCCATCTCGCCGACCGGATGACGGATCCGCGCCCGTTCGCCACCCCGTGGTCGGCCACCAAGCAGCTTCGCACCACGGATGTCGAGGCGATGCAGCGCGGATTGGAGCGGCTCGGCATCTATCGCGACAAGATCGATGGCAAGGCCGGGATGCTGACCCGTGCGGCGCTCGGCGCCTACCAGAAGCGCGCCGGACTGCAGGTCGATTGCTGGCCGAGCGAGGCGGTGCTGCGCTCGATCCAGGCGGCGCGCTGAGGCCAAACAAAAACCCGGCCGATTGCTCGGCCGGGTTCAGCATTCAGACGGGCGCGGGCTGTGCGCCGCGACAGGATCAATCGCAAACGCGGACGCGGCGCGAACGCCACACGCCAGCGTAGTCGTCCCAGAAGCGCTCGCGGACCCAGTGGCAGTCCGGCTCTTCGACATAAACCGGGGCAGGGGCCGCATAGGCGGGGCGGCTGGCGGCGATCGCGCCACCCAGCAGGGCGCCGCCGATCAGGCCACCCGCAACGCCGGCGGCGATCCGGCCGCCATCGGCCTTCGCGGCCGGGGCGACGCCGACCAGCGAACCGGCGATGGTCGCGGCCGCAAGCAGGACGGTGACAGTCTTCTTCATTTGAGAGGCTCTCCTGAGATCGCGCCGCGCCCGGCGCTGTTGAACGAACCGGTAGTCCCCGACGGCACAGCATCAAAAAAGCGCAATGTCGTCAATTGTCGCGTATCGGCTGGCGGATCAGTGTCGCGCAAAAACGGTGTTTTTCGGGCGATACCGTCGACGCCCGGAATCCGGGCGTTCAGGCTGTTGGTTGGTCGGACGCGGCGGTGAAAGGTTCACCGTCAGTCGCAGACTCGGATCCGGCGGATTCGCCAGCCGTAGCCGTCCCAGAACCGCTGCCGCTGCCAGTAGCAGCCGCCGTAATAGCCCGGCGACACGACATAGGCCGGAGCCGGCGCGTAGCCGTAATAGCGTGGCCCATAGCTGTAGTAGCGCGGGCCGTAGCCATAGCCGCCGCCGTAATAGTAGCCGCCCGGGCCGTAATACGGCGAGGACAGCGCGCCGCCGATGAGCGCACCGCCGATCAGACCGGCGGCGATTCCGGCGCCGAAGCCGTCATGCGCCTGGGCCGGCGCGGTGGACCCGACGGCCGTCACGGCCATCGCAGCGGCCGCGGCCAACGCCATCATCGACTTTCTCATGGCATCACCTCTCGAACGAGCACCGGACCCGATGGGCCGCGGGCGCGACCCCGCCATGGTCCAGCACCCGTAACCTTTCACCATTCGATTGAACGATCCATGAATGCCGCCGCCGCAGTGCTGCCATGGTCGGTTCCGCACGGGCGGATCGGGGCCGTTGGAGGCGCGGCGAGGGGCGTGGCTCTTGGACGTCTGGCGACGTCGTGCCGGCTTCAGGTCAGCGCGGAGATGCTCCGTTTTCCTCGCCGCAAGGGGCGTGCAAGTCGGGGACGCGCGATCTCGATTGAGCAAAATCAAACGGCCAGTTGCAGATTGGAATAGCTTGAAGTTGCACGTTTTCCTTTTGCGTCTGCGAGTGCATCTCACTATCCAAAAGCTTGTTACTGCTGGATCGAGACCGATGATCGTTTGTTCTTGCAACGTCCTGAGCGACCACGATGTGCGGGCCACTATGCACAGCGAAGGTGGTCCCGCGCGGAACCCCGGTGAGGTTCACCGCTGCCTCGGCTGCAGCCGAAAGTGCGGCCGCTGCATGCACACCATCAAGAACATCATGAACGAAGCGCTGTGCGGCGCGGCAGAGCGTCGCGCCGGCTCCTAAGTGTTTTGATGGGCTGTTGATCGGGTGAGCCGGGATTGCATCTCACCCGCGTTATGATCTAGAATTATTCTAATTCTAAAGCGGCCAGCCCTGGCCGCCGATTGCAGGAGTGACGGATTCACATGAAGGGCGATGCCAAGGTCATCGAATATCTCAACCGCGGTCTGCGCAGCGAGCTGACGGCCATCAATCAGTACTGGCTGCACTATCGCCTGCTCGACAATTGGGGTCTGAAGGATCTCGCCAAGACCTGGCGCAAGGAATCCATCGAAGAGATGGTCCACGCCGACAAGCTCACCGATCGCATCATCTTCCTTGACGGCTTCCCGAACATGCAGGTGCTCGATCCGCTGCGGATCGGCCAGAACGTCAAGGAAGTGCTGAACGCCGACCTGCAGGCCGAGATCGACGCGCGCGCGCTGTATCAGGAAGCCGCAACCTACTGCCACAGCGTCAAGGACTACGTGTCGCGCGACCTGTTCGAGCAGCTGATGAAGGACGAGGAACATCACATCGATTTCCTCGAGACCCAGCTGGATCTGGTGAACCGGATCGGCGTCGAGCTGTATCAGCAGCACCACATTGGCGAACTCGATCACGACTGATCGGTTCGTGCCGCGCACTCCGTCGGCCGGTTCGGCCGACGACCCGCGCGGGTCCTCACGTCGTCCGGCGCGGCTGTTGCGCCGGCGACAGCGGGCAGTCCCGATAGGCTGCCTCGATCGCCGGCTCCGAGCCGTCGACCTTGAACAGAGCCGTGCTGGTGCCGGCGTTCAATGATCTGATCCGCACGACAAGCTGGGTCGACTCGCGCAGGTCGGCGATGAACTGCTGCAGCGCCGCGGGCTCTTCGACGACGATCACCTGATGCCCCAGCAGCACCCGCGACTCCACCGCATCGCGCCCCGGCTTGTCGTCGAACCGATACCCCAGGCTGGTATTGCGGTCGCTGCCGATCTTGAAGCCGAAACCGACCTTCACGATCGGCCGCTTTTCGAAGCAGGTGAGCTGGAGCGTCGCCAGCGAGACTAGCAGTGGATCGGTGCTGTTCGACGCCCGGTTGGTCAGGGTGATGGCGCCGGCCACCGGCGCGCCGGTGATCAGGTCTGGCCTCTGATCGATTCGCCAGCTGCCGGATTTCAGCGAGCCGTCGCTGACGCATCCGGCCAACACCACGGCGATGACACAACTCGCAACACGCACTGCAACCTCCCCCGGCCGCAGCTCTAGTCTGCAACTCCAGCGTGTGTAACGCAAGCGCGACGCGAACGGTCGAAATGCGAAGGCCCGGCTTCGGGTGAAGCCGGGCCTTCGCCTTAGGTGAAAGGTGAGGCGGTGTTACGCCGCGCGCACCGAGCTGAGGAAGCGCGCTACTTCGGTCTTGAGCTGCGCGCTGTCGGTCGATAGCGACCGCGCCGCCGCCAGCACCTGCGACGACGACATCCCGGTCTCGGCCGCGCCGCGCTCGACGTCGGCGATGTTGGCGCTGACCTGCATCGTGCCCTGGGCGGCCTGCTGGACGTTGCGCGAGATCTCCTGGGTCGCCGAGCCCTGCTGCTCGACGGCCGAGGCGATGGCGGACGAGATTTCCGACATCTGGCCGATCGTGGTGCCGATCTCCTTGATCGCCGACACCGACTCTTCGGTCGCGGCCTGCATGCCGGAAATCTGCTGGCTGATTTCGTCGGTCGCCTTCGCGGTCTGCTCGGCGAGCGCCTTCACTTCCGCCGCGACCACCGCGAAGCCGCGGCCGGCTTCACCGGCGCGTGCCGCTTCGATCGTGGCGTTGAGCGCCAGCAGGTTGGTCTGGCCGGCGATGGTGTTGATCAGGTCGACCACGTCGCCGATCCGCTGCGCCGCCGTGGCGAGCTGATTGA
>NZ_QTKI01000336.1:0-5419 GCF_010820945.1 Rhodopseudomonas sp. BR0C11 | reverse complement strand
GCAGTGCCTGCGGACCCCCACCCCCGACCCCTCCCCGCAGGGGGAATGGAGATGAGAGGCAGAGGCGAAACACTGACTGGTTTGAACTGCTCACTTGAGCCCGCACCAACCCGAATTCGCGCTGAATTAGACCAACACGGACTGAGACGAGTAACCGAATGACCTTCGAAAAGACCCCGGGCTGGTTGGATTGGTACCAAGGCCCCTCGAAGCCGACCTTCAAGGTGCCGCCGGGCGCGGTGGATGCGCATTGCCATGTGTTCGGGCCGGGCGCCGAGTTTCCGTTTGCGCCGGAGCGCAAATACACGCCGTGCGACGCGTCGAAGCAGCAGCTGTATGCGCTGCGTGATCATCTCGGCTTTTCCCGCAATATCGTGGTGCAGGCGACCTGCCACGGCGCCGACAATCGGGCGATGGTCGACGCGCTGATCAATTCGGGCGGCAAGGCTCGCGGCGTCGCCACGGTGAAGCGCAGCGTCACCGATGCCGAGCTGCAGGCGATGCATGATGCCGGTGTTCGCGGCGTCCGCTTCAACTTCGTCAAGCGGCTGGTCGACTTCACCCCGAAGGACGAACTGGTCGAGATCGCCGGACGCATCAAAAAGCTCGGCTGGCACGTGGTGATCTATTTCGAGGCGGTCGACCTGCCCGAGCTGTGGGACTTCTTCACCTCGCTGCCGACCACCGTGGTGGTCGACCACATGGGCCGGCCGGACGTCACCAAGCCGGTCGACGGCCCCGAGTTCGAGCTGTTCGTCAAATTCATGCGCGAGCACGGCAATGTCTGGTCGAAGGTGAGCTGCCCGGAACGGCTCTCGGTGTCCGGTCCGCCGGCGCTGAACGGCGAACAGAACGCTTATCGCGATGTTGTCCCGTTCGCCCGCCGCATCGTCGAGACCTTCCCGGATCGCGTGCTGTGGGGAACCGACTGGCCGCACCCGAACCTGAAGGACGACATGCCGGATGATGGCCTGCTGGTCGACTTCATCCCGCACATTGCCCCGACCGCGGAACTTCAGCGCAAGCTGCTGGTCGACAACCCGATGCGGCTGTACTGGCCGGAGGAGAAGTAATTCAACGCCGTCATTGCGAGCCACCGGGTCCGGCCTTTGGCCGGCCCGATGACAAGCTCCGCGAAGCAATCCAGAGCACAGAGCACTGAGTTGGATTGCTTCGTCGCTTCGCTCCTCGCAATGACGAACCATAACCAAATTCCAGAGGAGACCCCGCCATGCCCCTCGACAAACCCTACAAGGACGTGCCCGGCACCACGATCTTCGATGCCGACATGTCGCGCCAGGGCTATCATCTCAACCAGTTCTGCATGTCGCTGATGAAGGCCGAGAACCGCGCCCGGTTCAAGGCGGACGAGCGCGCCTATCTCGACGAATGGCCGATGAGCGAGGAACAGAAGCAGGCGGTGCTGGATCGCGACCTCAATCGCTGCATCGCGCTCGGCGGCAACATCTACTTCCTCGCCAAGATCGGCGCCACCGACGGCAAGAGCTTCCAGCAGATGGCGGGCTCGATGACCGGAATGACCGAAGAAGAATACCGCAACATGATGGTCGGCGGCGGCCGCCCGATCGAGGGCAATCGCTACGTCGGGGAGAAGAAGTAATGGCCCGTATCACCGCCAGCGTTTACACCTCGCACGTGCCGGCGATCGGTGCGGCGATCGACATGCAGAAGACCGGCGAAGACTACTGGAAGCCGGTGTTCAAGGGCTACGAGTTCTCCAAGCAGTGGCTGAAGGACCAGAAGCCCGACGTGATCTTCCTGGTGTTCAACGATCACGCCACCGCTTTCAGCCTCGACCTGATTCCGACCTTCGCGATCGGCACCGCGGCCGAGTATCAGCCGGCCGACGAAGGCTGGGGGCCGCGGCCGGTGCCGAAGGTGATCGGCCATCCGCGGCTCGCCGGTCACATCGCCCAGTCGGTGATCCAGGACGATTTCGACCTCACCATCGTCAACAAGATGGACGTCGACCACGGTCTCACCGTGCCGCTCAGCCTGATGTGCGGCGAACCGCAGGCCTGGCCCTGCCCGGTGATCCCGTTCGCCGTCAACGTCGTGCAATATCCGGTGCCGTCGGGCCGGCGCTGCTACATGCTCGGTCAGGCGATCGGCCGCGCCATCCGGTCCTACGACGAAGACCTCAACGTGCAGATCTGGGGCACCGGCGGCATGAGCCACCAGCTCCAGGGGCCGCGCGCCGGCCTGATCAACCGCGAATGGGACAACGCCTTCCTCGATCAGCTGATCGCCGATCCCGAAGGCCTGTCACAGAAGCCGCATATCGATTACGTCCGCGAGGCGGGCTCCGAGGGCATCGAGCTGGTGATGTGGCTGATCGCGCGCGGCGCGATGAGCGATGTCGCAGGCGGCCCCAAGCCCAAGGTCGCCCACCGTTTCTACCACGTCCCGGCCAGCAACACTGCGGTCGGCCACCTCATTCTGGAGAACGCCTGACATGGCAAAGACGATCAAGGTCGCCCTCGCGGGAGCGGGTGCGTTCGGCATCAAGCATCTCGACGGCATCAAGAACATCGACGGCGTCGAGGTGGTGTCGCTGATCGGGCGCCGGCTGGAGCCGACCCAGGAAGTCGCCAAGAAGTACGGCATCGAGCACGTCTCGACCGAACTGTCGGACGCGCTGGCCATCAAAGAGGTCGACGCGGTCATCCTCTGCACGCCCACCCAGATGCACGCGCAGCAGGGCATCGACTGTTTGCGCGCCGGCAAGCACGTCCAGGTCGAAATCCCGCTGGCGGATTCGCTGGCGGACGCGCAGGCGGTGGTCGATCTGCAGAAGCAGACCGGCCTGGTGGCGATGTGCGGCCACACCCGCCGCTTCAATCCGAGCCATCAATACGTGCACAAGAAGATCAAGGCCGGCGAGCTGAACGTCCAGCAGATGGATGTGCAGACCTACTTCTTCCGCCGCACCAACATGAACGCACTCGGCCAGCCGCGTAGCTGGACCGATCACCTGCTGTGGCACCACGCCGCCCACACCGTCGATCTGTTCGCCTATCAGGCCGGCTCGCCGATCGTGAAGGCCAACGCCGTGCAGGGACCGATCCATCCCGATCTCGGCATCGCGATGGACATGTCGATCCAGCTCAAGGCCGAGAGCGGTGCGATCTGCACGCTGTCGCTGTCGTTCAACAATGACGGTCCGCTCGGCACCTTCTTCCGCTACATCTGCGACAACGGCACCTACATCGCCCGCTACGACGATCTGGTGAACGGCAAGGAAGAGAAGATCGACGTCTCCAAGGTCGATGTCTCGATGAACGGCATCGAGCTGCAGGACCGCGAGTTCTTCGCCGCAATCCGCGAAGGCCGCGAGCCGAATGCCAGCGTCGCCCAGGTGCTGCCCTGCTACCAGGTGCTGCACGACCTCGATCAGCAGCTCGCCAAGGGCTGATCCTCCGCAGCTGTCTCTCCGCATCGCCGTTCAATGGCCGGGCTCGTCCCGGCCATTTTGCTTTGAAGCGCGGAACCATCGGCGCGCACGCAGCCCGGCCTTGTGTTTCCGAAGCGGAACCTTAGCTGCATCATGACGGTTGTCTTGGCGGATTACCGAGACACACCCGTCAGGCGGAGGATACAGATGCAGAAGCGCAAATCCTTGTGGTCGTCGGGCGGCCGGACCGTCGCGATCGTCACCGCACTAGCGCTGGCCGTGCCGGCGCTCGAGCCGACTGCGGCATTCGCTGCCGCTCCCACGACCAAGCTTCAAACCGCTGCACCGGCGACCGTGGCCGCTCCGCTGACCGATGTCAGCGCGCGCAAGCGTCGCTACGCCCGGCGTGGCGGCAATGGTAACGCGGCGGCTGCCGCAGCCTTTGTCGGGATCGTCGGCACCATCGGAGCGATCGCTGCCGCGCAGGCGCAGCGCGACGCGTATGAGAGCCGGTACCGCTACTACTATGGCGGCCCGGGTTATTACGGGGGACCGCGCTATTATGGCGCACCCTATGGCCCGCGACCGTACTACTACGGCTATTAATGCACCGAACCGACGCTCAGGCGCGCTCATCCTGCCTCTAAGGTTGGATATCGCGCCTGAGTTGCGTTAACACGACTGACATCGAAATCAGCTAAGCTGTTGAAATGGCTGATTCGCTTGAGCGCCTTTATCACGCCGTGCTCGCGGCGCGGGATCTCGATCCAGCGACGTCGCGGACGGCTCGGCTGTTTCAACGCGGCTCCGGCAAGATGGCCAAGAAGCTCGCCGAAGAGGCGATCGAAGTGGTGATCGACGCGGTCAACGGCAACCGCGAGGCGGTGATCCGCGAAAGCGCCGACCTGCTCTACAATCTCACCGTGCTATGGGCTTCCGCCGGCGTCCGCCCCGAGGATGTCTGGGCCGAGATGCGCCGCCGCGAGAATCTGCTCGGGATCGCGGAGAAGCTGCCGAAGACGCGCATCGGCAAGCCGCCGACGCCGCATGCCACCCGGCGCCCCGTGGTCGCGCAGGACGCCCGCGCGGTGCGCAAGCGTCACTGAACTCACGTCCTCTCTTCACTCGGCCTCCGGCATCCCGTTCTCCAGCATCTGTGCCTTTTGCGCCATGGACAAACCGGCGACGGAATGGTTGATCGCGCTCCATGCTGCGCAAAATCTACGACTGGTGCATCGACGCCGCCCACAAGCCCTACGCCCTCTGGATTCTCGGGCTGGTCTCGTTCGCGGAGAGCTCATTTTTTCCGGTGCCGCCGGATGTGATGCTGATTCCGATGTCGCTGGCGCGGCCGCAACGCGCTTGGTTCTACGCGGCGCTGTGCACCGTGACGTCGGTGGCCGGCGGCGTGGTCGGTTATGCGATCGGCGCCCTGCTGTACGATTCGGTCGGGCACTGGCTGATCCAGCTCTACGGCTATGGCGACAAGGTCGAGGCGTTTCGCGCCGGCTACGCCGAATGGGGTGCCTGGATCATCCTGCTCAAGGGCCTCACCCCGATCCCCTACAAGCTCGTCACCATCACGTCGGGCTTTGCCGGCTACGATGTCTGGCTGTTCATCCTGTTCTCGATCATCGCCCGCGGCGGCCGGTTCTTCATCGTCGCGGTCGTGCTGAACCGCTACGGCGTGGTGATCCGCGAGCAGATCGAGAAGCGGCTCGGCCTGTGGGTGACGATCGGCGCCGTGGTGCTGGTGCTCGGCTTCGTCATCGCCTTCAAACTGGTCTAGCGGAGACGGCGAATAGCCTTCTCTCCGCCGGCGCATCGGCGTAGGCTGGGCCATGCCCATCTCGAACCGCAGCTTGCGCTGGCGCCTCGTGCCGCGCCGCGTCGGCATTTTCACAGCGGCGATATTCGCCACAGTTCTGCTCGGCGGCCCCGCGCTGGCGCAGAATTACGCGCCCCCGCCGCCGGCCGACCAGCCTCCGCCGCCACCTCCACCGG
>NZ_QTKI01000335.1:0-5427 GCF_010820945.1 Rhodopseudomonas sp. BR0C11 | reverse complement strand
GATTCTGGCTCTGTGGCACGACTACGAGACCGGAGCCTCGCCGGAAGGGCGGCTCGCCAAGGGGCTCGATAAGCTGGAAACCATCCTGCAGCACACGCAGGGGTTCAACCCGGCCGACTTCGACTACGCGTTCAATCTCGATTACGGCACCAAGCACACCGCGGTTCACCCGCTGATCGGTGCGATCCGCGCCGAACTCGACAACGACACAAGGGCGCGGATGACAGCTCAGCAAGCTTCCGGAGCACCCGACTAATGGCATTGCTCGGCCGCCTGTTCGTGATTGCGATCGGCTTTCTGTTCGCCTCGATCGCCGCCGGCCTGGTGGTGGTCGGGATGCTGCTGTTTCCGGAGCTCAGTCAGATCGCCGACGGACCGATCGACACCGATGCGCTGAACATCGTGATGGGCTTCGGCTTCATCTTCGTGTCCGGCTTTGCGCTGCTGCCGGCACTGGTGGTGGTGCTGATCACCGAGGCATTCTCGATCCGAAGCGCGCTGGCCTATGCGATCGGCGGCGCGCTGGTCGGGGTCGCATGCTATCTCGGCCTGGTGCCGTTCGATCCGGCGACCCTGCATTTCGACGGCATCATCCGCCGCCACCTCGAAATCATGACCGGGGCCGGCATCGTCGGCGGCATGGTGTATTGGCTGGTCGCCGGCCGCAACGCCGGTGCCTGGCGCGATCCGCCCCGCCGGCGCGCGCCCTTGCCGCCTTCCCAACCCGCACCGCCTCCGGTAAACCGCGCCCCATGAACCGCAACGGACTTCTCATCGCGCTGGCGCTGTTCGCCGGCATCGGGCTGACGTTCGGTCTGTTTCCGAGCCTCGACCTATGGCTGGCCGGCCTGTTCTACGACACGGCCGCCAAGACCTTCCCGATGCGCTCGATGCCGGATCTCGAATTCGCCCGCGATTTTGCGATGTGGATCGCCTGGGCGATCGCGGCGCCGTCGATCTTCGCGCTGGTCTACAAGATGATCCGCCCGGACCGGCCGCTGGTGATGCCGGGCCGCACGGTTGCGTTTCTGCTGATCAGCATCACGCTGTCGGCCGGCGTCCTCACCAACATGACCTTCAAGAGCCATTGGGGCCGGCCGCGGCCAGCCGCGGTGACCGAATTCAACGGTCCATGGCAGTTCAAGGCTTGGTGGGACAATTCCGGCGCCTGCCCGAAGAACTGCTCGTTCTTCTCCGGCGAGGGCGCCACCGCCTATTGGACCTTCGCGCCCGCGGCCTTGACCCCGCCGGCGGTGCGTCCTTACGCCTATGCGGCGGCCTTCACCTTCGGCACCGTCACCAGCGGCCTGCGGATGGCGTTCGGCGGGCATTTCTTCACGGACGTCGCAATCGCCGGCCTCGTCACCTTTCTGGTGATCTGGCTGCTTTACGCACTGATCTACCGCTGGGCCTGGAGCCGGACCTCGGACGAGGCGATCGACGCGGCGCTGACCCGGGCGTTCTGGCCGCTGTACCGGCTGCGGCTGAAGAAATGGCGCGGCCAGGACATCGGCCCGGCGCCGGCCGCCTGAGCCGCATCCGCAGCCCCGCCGCGATTAAACGCGTGCCGCTGGCCGCGAAGTTTGATATGCGCGCAGCAACCGCAACTGCTTCAACCGATTGGGACTTCCAATGACTACGATCTTGAAAAGCCTGCCCAAGGGCGAAAACGTCGGCATCGCTTTCTCAGGGGGTCTCGATACCAGCGCGGCGCTGCTGTGGATGAAGCAGAAGGGCGCCCGCGTGTTCGCCTATACGGCGAACCTCGGCCAGCCCGACGAGGCCGACTACGACGCGATCCCGCGCAAGGCGATGGAGTTCGGCGCCGAGAAGGCCCGCCTGGTCGATTGCCGCACCCAGCTGGTGCACGAGGGCATCGCGGCGATCCAGGCCGGCGCGTTCCACGTCTCGACCGGCGGCATCGCGTACTTCAACACCACCCCGCTCGGCCGCGCCGTGACCGGCACCATGCTGGTGTCGGCGATGAAGGAAGACGGCGTCAACATCTGGGGCGACGGTTCGACCTACAAGGGCAACGACATCGAGCGGTTCTACCGCTACGGCCTGCTGACCAACCCTGCGCTGCGGATCTACAAGCCCTGGCTCGACCAGCAGTTCATCGACGAACTCGGCGGCCGCGCCGAGATGTCGGCGTTCATGACCTCGCACGGCTTCGCCTACAAGATGAGCGCCGAGAAGGCGTATTCGACCGACAGCAACCTGCTCGGCGCCACCCACGAGGCCAAGGATCTCGAACACCTCGACAGCGGCATCAAGATCGTGAACCCGATCATGGGTGTGCCGTTCTGGCGCGACGATTGCGCGGTCAAGGCCGAGGCGGTCACGGTGCGGTTCGAGGAAGGCCAGCCGGTCGCTCTCAATGGCCAGACCTTCACTGATCCGGTCGCGATGTTCTACGAAGCCAATGCGATCGGCGGCCGCCATGGCCTCGGCATGAGCGACCAGATCGAAAACCGCATCATCGAAGCCAAGAGCCGCGGCATCTACGAAGCGCCCGGCATGGCGCTGCTGCACATCGCCTATGAACGGCTGGTCACCGGCATTCACAACGAAGACACCATCGAGCAGTACCGCATCAACGGCATGAAGCTCGGCCGGCTGCTGTATCAGGGCCGCTGGTTCGATTCGCAGGCGCTGATGCTGCGCGAGACCGCGCAGCGCTGGGTCGCCCGCGCCGTCACCGGCGAAGTGACGCTGGAGCTGCGCCGCGGCAACGACTACTCGATCCTCAACACCGTCAGCCCGAACCTGACCTATGCGCCGGAGCGGCTGAGCATGGAGAAGGTCGAGGACGCGCCGTTCACGCCGGCGGACCGCATCGGTCAGCTCACCATGCGCAACCTCGACATCACCGACACCCGCGCCAAGCTCGGCCTCTACGCCAAGACCGGCCTGCTGTCGTCCGGCGAAGGCACGCCGATTCCGCAGCTGGAGAACGACAAGGGGTAAGGACCTTTCACGGTCATTCCGGGGCGCTCACGGAAGTGAGCGAACCCGGAATCCCGAGGTTCGGGGCACCCGGCGGTCGGACGCAGAACAGGTCGGGATTCCGGGTTCGCGCTGCGCGCGCCCCGGAATGACGGCGCGGCGCGGCGTCATCCAGCCGTCATTTGCCGCTCATACGGTCCCGCGCATCAATCAGGACCGTGATGATGACCAGGCATGTTGTCGCGACGGCGTTTGCGTCGCTGATGTTCGTTTCGGCCGCTTCGGCCCAGACTATTTATCCGATCGACCGCGCCGAGATTCTGGCCGGCGCCAAGTTCGACCTCAAGGTCGAGTTCGGCGGCGAAGTCGCCGCGGACAAAGTTAGCCTCACCATCAATGGCGCTGACGCCGCGGCCGTTTTCGGCAAAGCCCCGGAGCTGATCGCGCAAGAGGCGGGACAACCCCGGTCGGCACTGCTGCTCCGCGACGTCACGCTGAACAAACCCGGTCGTTACAGCATCGAGGCCGGCGACGGCGCTACGCGCCGCAGCGTCAGCTGGACCGTGTACGACAGCGGGCCTCGGCGGGCCAAGAACGTGATCCTGTTTGTCGGCGACGGTCTGTCGCCGGCGCATCGGGTGGCGGCGCGACTGCTGTCGAAAGGCATTCAGGAGGGCCGCGCGGGCGGCAAGCTGGCGATCGACGACATGCCGCAGATGGCGCTGGTGTCGACCGCGGGCAGCGACTCGATCATCACCGACTCGGCCAATGCGGCCAGCGCCTATGCGACCGGCCACAAGGCCGCCGTCAACGCGATGGGGGTCTATGCGGACCGCACCCTTGACCCGCTCGACGATCCCAAGGTCGAAACGCTGGCGTCGCTTGCCAAGCGCAAGCTCGGGCTGTCGATCGGCATCGTCACCAACACCGAAGTGGAAGACGCGACGCCCGCGGCGGTGATCGCCCACACCCGCCGCCGCGCGGCCTATGACGACATCGTCGCGCAGTTCTACGCCGCCCAGCCCGACGTGCTGATGGGCGGCGGCGCGGCTTACTTCCTGCCGAAAGCCGCGAACGGCAAGCGCAAGGACGATATCGATTATCTGGCGAAATTCCGCGACGCCGGCTACGCGGTTGCCACCAACGCGACCGACCTCGACGCGGCGAGCAAGACCGACCCGCGAAAACTGCTCGGCCTGTTCGCGCCCGGCAACATGGACGGCGTGCTCGACCGCCGCTTCCTCAAAGGTGGCGGCGTCGCCAAGAACCCGGACCAGCCTGATCTGACCCAGCAGGTCGCGGTCGCGCTCGACGTGTTGTCGAAGAACGACGCAGGTTTCTTCCTGATGGTCGAATCCGGCCTGATCGACAAATACGCCCATGCACTCGACATGGAGCGTGCCGTCTATGACACCATCATGCTCGACAACGCGGTGCGCCAGACCCGCGACTGGGCCAAGGCCCGCGGCGACGACACGCTGATCCTGGTAGTGGCCGATCACAACCATCCCAACGCGCTGGTCGGTACCGTGCGCGACGATCTTGCCGAGGGCGACGAGGTGCCGCTGCGCGAGCGGATCGGCGTGTACGAGCGCGCCGGCTTTCCGAACTATCCGGCGCCCGATGCGGACGGCTATCCGGAGCGCGTCGATGTCAGCCGTCGCCTCGCAATCTTCTCCGCCAGCCTGCCGGATCACTACGAGACGCTGCGGCCGAAGCTCGACGGCCCGAACCAGCCGACCGAGGCGGGCGACAAGCCCGGCACCTTCAAGGCCAACGACAAGTACAAGGGCGTGCCCGGCGCAGTGCTGCGCATCGGCAATCTGCCGGCGATGATGAACGCCAGCGTGCACTCCGGCGAGGACGTGATCCTGACCGCCGCCGGCCCCGGCAGCGACCGCGTTCGCGGCTCGCTGGAAAACACCGACGTGTTCCGGGTGATGGCCGACGCGCTGGGCCTCGGCGCCGAGGCCAAGTAGCAGGCGGCGGGAGCTTTAAGCCACCCGCGCGTCCCCCATCGCAAACTCTGCACCGGCGGGAGCACCGCTCTGCTGCAGGTCGAGCAGCCCGGTGATTTCGGCGTTGGGACGGGCCTGGCTGAACAGGAATCCCTGCGCTTCCTGGCAGCCTTCGGCGCGCAGCCAGCTCAGCTCCGCCTCGCTTTCGACGCCCTCGGCCGTGATGGTGACGCCGAGACCGTTGCCGAGGCTGATGATCGAGCGCACGATCGCCTGGGATTCGCGATTGTCGCATAGCCCGCGGACGAACGACTGATCGATCTTGATCTTGTCGAACGGGAAGCTGCGCAAATAACTGAGCGACGAATAGCCGGTGCCGAAATCGTCCATCGAAATCCGCACCCCAAGGGCGCGCAGCGCATGCAGCGTCGCCAGCACCTGGCTGCTCTTTTCCAGCAGCAGCGTCTCGGTGATCTCGAGCTCCAGCCGGCGCGGCGGCAGGCCGGACTGCCTCAGCGCA
>NZ_QTKI01000334.1:0-5444 GCF_010820945.1 Rhodopseudomonas sp. BR0C11 | reverse complement strand
CGAGCTGCGCCTCGACATCCGCGAGCGCTTTCACGTCGGGATATTGCGGCATCTGCTGCACCGGCTTGGCGCGCCAGCTATCGGGTGTCCAGCGTTCGGACATAGGCCACTCCTGAAGAAACAAGCCGCCAGTTA
Organism: Rhodopseudomonas sp. BR0C11; assembly: GCF_010820945.1. NCBI lineage: Bacteria > Pseudomonadati > Pseudomonadota > Alphaproteobacteria > Hyphomicrobiales > Nitrobacteraceae > Rhodopseudomonas > Rhodopseudomonas sp. BR0C11. The sequence goes on along the minus strand of NZ_QTKI01000334.1, from coordinate 5,309 downwards.
AAAATGGGTCGCGGCGGGCGCGTTATACACAGCGACCCCGCCAACCGCTAGTTGGAAATCAGGGGGCAGAATACAACCCCTTGCGGGAAAAGCCTATTTTGTTGGCGGCCCCGGCCCGCCTGAAATTTCGGCAAGGCCCGGGACGCCAGAGCCGGCTATTCGGCGGCTTCGCGCTGGTAGCGCGCGGTCCGGGTGCGCATCGTCACCAACTCTTCGGCCGCGGTGGGGTGCAGCGCCATGGTGCCGTCGAAGTCGGCCTTGGTGGCCTTCATCTTCATCGCGACCGCCACCACCTGGACCAGTTCGGCGGCGTCCGGCCCGACGATATGGCAGCCGAGCAGACGATCGGTGGTGCCGTCGACGATCAGCTTCATCAGCACGCGCGACTGGCTGCCCGACATCGTCCCCTTCATCGGGCGGAAATCGGTCTTGTAGATATCGACGACGCCGTACTGCGCCCGCGCCTGGGCCTCGGTCAGCCCGACAGTGCCGACCTGCGGCTGCGAGAACACTGCGGTCGGAACGCAGGAATAGTCGACCTGGACCTGCTTGCCGCCGAACACGTGGGCGGCGAAGGCATGGCCTGCGCGGATGGCCACCGGGGTCGGGGTGGTGCGATGGGTGACGTCGCCGACCGCGTAGATGTGCGGCACCGAGGTGCAGCAGTGGTCGTCGACAGCGATGCCGCCATTGTCCGGATTGATCGCGACGCCGGCCTTCTCGAGGCCGAGATTGGCGACCGCCGGATGCCGGCCGATCGCGAACATCACCTGGTCCGACGCGATGCTGGAGCCGCTCGACAGATGCGAGGTGTATTCCTCGCCGAGCTTCTCGACAGCCGTCACGGTGCAGCCGGTGATGATGGTGATCCCTGCCCGCTCCATCTCGGTGCGGACATGGGCGCGCACGTCCTCGTCGAAGCCGCGCAGGATGTTGTCGCCGCGGTACACCACGGTGACGTCCGAGCCGAGTCCGGCGAAGATGCAGGCGAATTCGAGTGCGATGTAGCCGCCACCCTGGATCAGGATGCGCTTCGGCTGCTCGTTGAGGTGAAACACTTCGTTGGACGAGATCACGTGCTCGATGCCGGGAATCGCCCTGCCGTGATTGGGCGCGCCGCCGGTCGCAATCAGAATCGTCTTGGCCCGCACCTTCTCGCCGGTCGACAGCAGCAGCGTATGCGGATCCTCGAACACCGCGCGCCCCTTGATGGTGCGGGCGCCGGCCTTCTCGACGTTGGTCGCGTAGATCTGCTCGAGCCGCGCGATCTCCTTGTCCTTGTTGGCGATCAGCGTCGACCAGTTGAATTCCGCGGTCGGGATGCTCCAGCCGAAGCCGGCCGCATCCCGGATCTCCTCGTGCACCTGGGAGGCGTAGACCATCAGCTTCTTCGGCACGCAGCCGCGGATCACGCAGGTGCCGCCGAACCGATACTCTTCGGCGACGACGACGCGGGCGCCGTAGCCGGCGGCGATTCGTGCGGCTCTCACGCCGCCAGAGCCACCACCGATAACAAACAGGTCCGCGTCGAAGTCTGCCATTTCGCCTCTCTGGTCGATCAGATGTTCTTGCCGCGCTTACGCATCTCGGCGCGGAATTCGCCGTTCACTTCCTCGGCGAACTTCTGCGCCCACTGATTCATGAACTGCATGCTTTCGGCAATCGACTTCGGCTCCTGGCTGAGCAGCTTCTGGCCGAGCGGCGACTTGTAGAAGGTGACGAGGTCCTTCAGCTCCTGCTCGGTGAAATCGGTGGCGTAGATCTTCGCCATGCCGTCGCCGATTTCCTTCTCGCGGCCCGCCATCTTCTTGGCGATCACCACCGCGACCTCCTTGAGGTCCTGCTGATAGTTCAGGTTGCTCTGCATCAGCGTGTCCATGGTGCGCTGAATGATGTTCGGCACCGCCTGGGCGTAGATGCCGCCGGCCCGCTTCAGCTCCAGAATCTCCTTGGCGGACGCGATCGCGGCCGGCGACGGCTGCTTGGTCTGCGCCTGCGCCTGATGGCCGGCCAGAGCGACGCCGAACACCAAAGCGGCGGCCAGCAATGCCTTCGACAGATATTTCATTCCAATTCTCCTGAGATGATCGGCGCTCACGCGCGTTCGATGGTTCGAATTCCGTCGGCCCCTGCCAGCACGACGGTGCTCGCCATCCCGACAAACAACCCATGCTCGACTACGCCCGGAATCACGGACAGCAAATGGGCCAGACGAGGAGCATCGGGTATGCGCCCGAGCTGGGCGTCGAGGATCCAGTGGCCACCATCGGTGACGAAAGCATGGCCATCTTTGCCGGGCCGGAGCTTTAATTCGCCGTCACAGCCGGCGGCGGTGAAGGCATTCTGCAGCGCTCGGCGGGTGGCGCCGAGGCCGAACGGGATCACCTCGATCGGCAGCGGGAAGCGGCCGAGCGTGCCGACCAGCTTGGATTCGTCCGCGATCACGATCATGCGATCCGAGGCCGCCGCGACGATCTTCTCTCGCAGCAACGCGCCGCCGCCGCCCTTGATCAGGTCGAGATTGTGGTCGACCTCGTCGGCCCCGTCGATGGTGATGTCGAGGCGGTCGATTTCATCCAAAGTCGTCAGCCGGATACCGCAACGTTCGGCATCGGCGCGCGTCACTTCCGACGTCGGCACGCCGATCACGTCGAGCCCGACCCGCACTCTTTCGCCAAGTAGTTCAACGAAATGCTTCGCCGTCGATCCGGTCCCGAGGCCGAGCTTCATGCCGCCCCGCACCTCTTCCAGCGCCCGCGCCGCAGCCCGCCGCTTCAACTCTTCCTTGTCCATGACCCGGCCTACCCCGTTTCCGCCCCTGATGTCCCCGGCGCGGCGCGGCATATCTAGCGGCGTTTGGGCGCGGCGAACAGCACGGATTCTGGGGTTGAGCATCGCCAGACGGTTGCAGAAAGCCGCGGAGAAGGTTAGCGGTCGAACATGACCGCATCTCCCATTGTTGTCTTCGATCTGGACGGCACGCTGGTCGATACCGCGCCCGACCTGATCAACGCCCTGAATTTCATCCTCGTTCGCGAAGGCATGCCGGCCGTTCCGATGGCCGTCGCGCGCAATATGATCGGACAAGGCGCCCGCCGCCTGCTCGAACGTGGCCTCGAACTCGACGGCCGTGTGATCGCGCAGGACGACGTCAATCGCCTCACCGTCGATTTCATCGACTATTACGCCGCCCACATCGCCGACGAGTCGCGCCCGTTCGAAGGGCTGGAAGCGACGCTCGACGAGCTGTCGGAGAGCGGCTACCGCTTCGCGGTCTGCACCAACAAGCTGGAATGGCTGTCGAAGCTGCTGCTCGACCGGCTCGGGCTCAGCCCGCGCTTTGCGGCGATCTGCGGCGCGGACACATTCGGCGTCGCCAAGCCCGACCCGGCGATCCTGCGCGAGACCGTGGCCAAGGCCGGCGGCGACCTCGCTGCCACCATCATGGTCGGCGACGCGGGGCCGGGTGTCGGCGTCGCGCGGCGGGCCGGCGTGCCGGTGATCGGGGTCGAATTCGGCTACACCGAAGTGCCGATCGCCGAGCTCGAACCGGACCTTTTGGTCGGCCATATGCGCGAGCTGCCGAACGCCGTGGGACGGCTGCTGCCGCGGCGCTGACCTGAAGGCGATACCTTTGAAATTGTGGCGAAATTCAGTTCGCTAACAGGTCGCGTTAACTAACTCTTAAGTTTGTTGGACGCGCAGTTGCCAGCGTTACAGCAGGCTCCTATGGTCCGCGCGGGACTGTGGCCGTTGGCCGCACTGAACGGATGGGAGTATCATGCGTCATCTTGTTGTCATCGCCCTGGCAGGGCTCTCGCTGGGGGGCTGCGCGTCGATGTCCGACGCCTTCAAGTCGACCCCGCCCGACGTCACTGTTCAGCTCGATTCGGTGCCGCCGGGTGCGGACGCCGTCGCCTCCACCGGGCAGAGCTGTAAGACCCCGTGCTCGATCAAGGTGCCGCCGGCCGATTTCACCGTGACCTTCTCGATGGACAAGTTCCAGACCACGACGGTTCCGGTGCAGGTCTCGGTCGCGCAAGGCGGCTTCATGTCGGAAGGCACCACGACGGTGACGCCGAACCCGGTCACCGCCGAGCTGCAGGCCGCCAAGCCGTCGCGCAAGGCGCGTCAGGTCCGCAAGCCGCGCAAGCCGAAGCCCGCCGCTGCCGCGCCGGCCGCCGAAGCTCCGGCAGAGTCGTCGTCGCCGTTCCCTGCCCCGGCAGCGCGCTAACATATTGCAGCGCATCACGGCGCGTGATTGTGCGCGCCGCTGATCGTGCCTAGATAGTGCGGAGACATTTGCCGCGACTGGCGGCGACCGCGACAGGGCACGCCGCATGACCAGCGCCGCGATCACTCCGCCAACCACCGTGGATCGGTCGATGACCGATCCGTTCGGGCGGACCATCGATTACCTGCGGGTCTCCATCACCGACCGTTGTGACTTCCGCTGTGTGTACTGCATGGCCGAGGACATGACCTTCCTGCCCCGCGCCGACCTGCTGACGCTGGAAGAACTCGACCGGCTGTGCTCGGCGTTCATCGCCAAGGGCGTGCGCAAGCTGCGCCTCACCGGCGGCGAGCCGCTGGTCCGCCGCAACATGATGTCGTTGGTGCGGTCGCTGTCCCGGCATCTCAAGAGCGGCGCGCTCGACGAACTCACCCTCACCACCAACGGCTCGCAGCTCGCCCGTTTCGCCGCGGAGCTGGCCGATTGCGGCGTCCGCCGCGTCAACGTCTCGCTCGACACGCTCGACCCGGATGAGTTCCGCCGGATCACCCGCTGGGGCGATCTCGACCGTGTGCTCGCCGGCATCGACGCTGCCCGCGCTGCTGGCCTTGCGGTGAAGATCAACACCGTGGTGCTGAAGGGCTCCAACGAGGACGAGATCCCGTCGCTGATGCGCTGGGCGCATGGCCTCGGCATGGGGCTGACGCTGATCGAAGTTATGCCGCTCGGCGAAATTGGCGAAGGCCGGATCGATCAGTACGTGCCGCTGTCGTTGGTCCGCGCCCGGCTCGCCAACAACTACACGCTGACCGACCTGCCCGACTCCACCGGCGGCCCGGCGCGCTACGTCCGCGTCGAGGAGACCGGCGGCCGCCTGGGCTTCATTACTCCACTCACGCACAATTTTTGCGAATCCTGCAATCGGGTGCGGATTACCTGCACCGGGACGATTCACACCTGCCTCGGTCACGAGGACGCTTCCGACCTGCGGCGCCCGCTGCGCGCTTCCGCCGACGACGCCCTGCTCAGCGCCGCGATCGATCAGGCGATCGGCTCGAAGCCGAAGGGCCACGAC
>NZ_QTKI01000333.1:0-5448 GCF_010820945.1 Rhodopseudomonas sp. BR0C11 | reverse complement strand
GCCGTCAGAGTCGACCGCGTAGTGGAATTGGGGCCGCGGCAGGAATTGCGTCGGGCCGGGTTCGCCGGCCCACGAGCCGACCATCTCGCCCGGCGACAGGTCGCCGCGGTCGATGATCTTCAGCGCCGCGATGGTCTCGTCCTGGAACATCTCGGAGCGGCGGCAGTCATAGGCCAGCGACACCAGCGAGCGCAGCGTCGGCAGATTGCCCTGCACCGCGCCGAAGTCGCTCTCCAGCGCCCAGAACGCGGTGATCACCGCCGGCGGCACGCCGTATTCCTTCTCTGCCCGCGCGAACGCGTTCGCGTATTGCTTGATCAGTTGCTGGCCTTTGACGCGCCGTCCTTCGGAAGCCATCCGCCCGGCGAACACCGTGAAGATCTGCCCGAACACCCGCTGCCCGCGGTCGCGATTGACGATGCCCTGATCGTACACGAGATACGGCGAAGCTTCGGTGATCGCCCGCTGTGACACCCCGGCCGCCACCGCCTTCTGCTTCAGCCCGGCGAGAAACTGATCGAAGCTCTGCCCGCCATGGCACGACGCGCCGCGCTGGGCGAGGGCGGGGGAAGAAAGCGACATTGTGATTACGAGCGTTGCTGCAGCGACCGCCGCAATCCCGGACCTTCGCAATTGTCGAACCGCCAAATCGAGCCGCAGCATCGCCACCTCACCAAGCGTCATCGCCGGGCTCGACCCGGCGATCCATCAAATCAGAAGAGCTGACTGTTGTTGGGATGGATTGCCGGGTCAAGCCCGGCAATGACGGGCGGTGCGGGCCCTCGTCGGTGCGGCCAACGTCTCTCTCCGTCATTGCGAGGAGCGAAGCGACGAAGCAATCCAGCGCCGAGCACGGGGCCTGGATTGCTTCGCTGCGCTCGCAATGACGTGGAGAGTGTCGTGTGCGGATCTGGCGATTGCTGCGTGGCGACTCACAGCTCCCTTGCATTACTAAACGCAAAGCTACTCGCCCTTCGCGTATTCTCGTCGAGGATCAGCGTCCGCGTGATCGGCGGCTCGGCTCGTTGCGAGCAGTGTTCGCGTTCGCAGAGGCGGCAGTTGACGCCGATCGGGGTGCCTTCGGCTTTTTCCAGGTCCATGCCGGCGGCGTAGATCAGTTTGGCGGCGTGGCGGATTTCGCAGCCCAAACCGATCGCGAAGCGCGGCTGCGGTTGCGGGTGCGGGGCGATCGGGCGGCGGACCATCTGGGCGATCGAGAAGTAACGGCTGCCGTCGGGCAGTTCGATCACCTGCTTAAGCAGCCGGTCCGGCGTATCGAAGGTCGAGTGCACGTTCCACAGCGGGCAGGTGCCGCCGAACTTCGAGAACGGGAAGGTGCCGGACGAGAACCGCTTGGAGACGTTGCCGGCGTTGTCGACACGCAGCATGAAGAACGGCACGCCGCGGGCGTTCGGCCGCTGCAGCGTGGTGAGACGGTGGCAGACCTGTTCGAAGCCGGCGTTGAAGCGCTGCGCCAGCACGTTGACGTCGTAGCTGAGCTGCTCGGCGGCGGCGTGGAAGGCCGCGTAGGGCATCATCACGGCGGCGGCAAAGTAGTTGCCGAGCGTGATCCGATACAGCCGCCGCGCCTGATCCTCGAGGCCGCCGGCGCGGTGCACGATCGCGTCCATGATGCCGCCGTGCTCGGTCAGCCCGGTCTGGAACGCGACCTGGAAGGCGCGGCCGGGGCCGTCGATCAGTTCGGAGATCAAGAGTTGCCGGCGGTGACGGTCGAACCTTCGCAGCGTCTCGCGCATCACGTCGACCGGCATGATCCGGGTGGTGATCGAATGGCGCTCGCGCAGCCGGTCGGTCAGTGCCCCGAACATCTCTTGCGAGCCGATATTGAGCTCGTCGCGCACCGCTTCGGCGGCCTGCTCCAGCTCGGGGAAGTAGTTGCGGTTGGCCTCGATCAGGTCGCGGATGCGCTCGATCGGGTTGGCCTCGTAGCGGATCTGTTCGCGGTCGGCCATCTGCGCCGCCACCATGGTCTCGCCGCGGCGCGCCTCGGTATAGGCGGCGTACAGCCGTTGCAGCGAATGGGTGACGCCGGGGCAAAGCTCGGCGAGGTCGCGCAGCTCCTGCTTCGGCAGGTCGATCTGCCGGAACAGGGGGTCGGAGAAGATCTCGTTGAGCTCGGCGAAGAACCGGTCCTCGTCGGCGGTGGCCAGGTCCCGGAGGTCGAGGTCGTAGGTCTCGGCCAGCCGCAGAAGGATCTGAGCGGTCACCGGGCGCTGGTTGCGCTCAATCAGGTTGACGTAGCTGGGAGAAATGCCCAAACCTTCGGCGATCTGGGTTTGCGACAGCCCGAGCTGCTGCCGAATGCGGCGGAAGCGGGGGCCCACGAACAGTTTTTTACCGGAATCGCCGGCCATTACAGGGTCCTTTCAGATTCCGCCCCAGATATCGCGTTTTACAAAATTTACAAAATAACAAATGTTACATGTACTGAAGTTACATGACATCACCATTCGTTCGCAAGAGGTCTGTACGTCTTCTGTCATCTCGCGTTTATCTCTCGGCACGTTTCAAGGCGCGATTGTCACGAATGTCGCGCTGCGAATTATTCGTACCGAAGGGATCATGTCATGAACTTCCAGCCACGCGGCATCAGCGCCATCCACGCTCCGAGCTCCTACAAGAGCGAGATCGAAGCGGCCGAAGCTCTCCTCAAGGACAAGCCGACCTGGAATGGCGTCACCGCCGAGGCCGTGGCTCGGATGCGCCTGCAGAACCGCTTCAAGACCGGTCTGGACATCGCCCGTTACACCGCGGCGCAGATGCGTGCCGACATGGCTGCGTATGACGCCGACCCGACCAAGTACACCCAGTCGCTGGGTTGCTGGCACGGCTTCATCGCGCAGCAGAAGCTGATCTCGATCAAGAAGCACAATGGCGGCAAGACCGACCGCCGTTACATCTACCTGTCGGGCTGGATGATCGCGGCGCTGCGCTCGGAGTTCGGCCCGCTGCCCGACCAGTCGATGCACGAGAAGACCTCGGTGCCGGCGCTGATCGAAGAGATCTACACCTTCCTGCGCCAGGCGGATTCGCGCGAGCTCAACGACCTGTTCCGCCAGCTCGACAAGGCCCGTGAGGCCGGCGACAAGGCCAAGGAAACCGCGATCATCGACCAGATCGACAACTTCCAGACCCACGTCGTGCCGATCATCGCCGACATCGACGCGGGCTTCGGCAACGCCGAGGCGACCTATCTGCTCGCCAAGAAGATGATCGAAGCGGGCGCCTGCGCGCTGCAGATCGAGAACCAGGTCTCGGACGAGAAGCAGTGCGGCCACCAGGACGGCAAGGTCACCGTGCCGCACGACGTGTTCATCGCCAAGGTCCGCGCGATCCGTCACGCGTTCCTCGAGATGGGCGTGGAAGACGGCATCATCGTCACCCGCACCGACTCGCTCGGCGCCGGCCTGACCCAGCAGATCGCTGTCAGCCATCAGCCGGGTGACATCGGCGACCAGTACAACAGCTTCCTGGATTGCGAAGAAGTCGATGCCAGCAAGATCGGCAACGGCGACGTGATCATCAGCCGCAACGGCAAGCTGCTGCGCCCGAAGCGTCTGCCGAGCAACCTGTACCAGTTCCGTCCGGGCACCGGCGCGGACCGCTGCGTGCTGGACTGCATCACCTCGCTGCAGAACGGCGCCGACCTGCTGTGGATCGAAACCGAGAAGCCGCATATCGAGCAGATCGCCTCGATGGTCGATCGGATCCGCGAAGTCGTGCCGAACGCCAAGCTGGCCTACAACAACTCGCCGTCGTTCAACTGGACGCTCAACTTCCGCTGGCAGGTCTATGATGCCTGGAAGGAAGAGGGCAAGGACGTCAGCAAGTATAACCGCGCCGAGCTGATGAAGGCCGAATACGACGAAACCCCGCTGGCGATCGAAGCCGACGCCCGCATCCGCACCTTCCAGGCGGATTCGGCCAAGCGCGCCGGCATCTTCCACCACCTGATCACGCTGCCGACCTACCACACGGCTGCGCTGTCGACCGACAATCTGGCCCGCGAATATTTCGGCGACCAGGGCATGCTGGGTTATGTTAAGAATGTGCAGCGCCAGGAAATCCGTCAGGGCATCGCCTGTGTGAAGCACCAGAACATGGCCGGCTCGGACATCGGCGACGATCACAAGGAATACTTCGCCGGCGACGCGGCTCTGAAGGCCGGCGGCGAACACAATACGATGAACCAGTTCAGCTAAACGGAAAGAAGCAGGAGAAGGACCATGACAGCGGGCAGCAACTTCTGGGTGATCGGTGGCGAGTTCGGTTCGATGAACTTCCACAAGCTCGTCGAAGGGTCGGCCCAGGTGAAGGGTCCCTTCAAGACGCGCAAGGAGGCCGAAGAGGCCTGGAAGGTCCTTTCCGAAGAGAACCGCCATCGCGCAGGCGTTCGGTTCTCGATCGTGGAAGAGCCGAACCGGGCCGTCACCCCGGCCTGATGCGCTCCTGAGTCGCGGCGGCGCACGCGCCGCCCGGCGAGCTGACGAGATAGAAGACGTCCAAGGACTTTGGCGGTCCTGTCGGGGCAACCCGGCAGGGCCGCCATCGTCGTTTCGGGGGCCCAAAACCGGATTCGGGAACGCTCCTCAGACTGCCGTGGATGAGCCAACTGGTTGATCGGTAAACGGCTTTCACGGCCGAAGGGTTACTGATAGGTTAATCGGCGGCGGGCTCAGGCAGGCACGAGGCTGAAGTCGAGAAGGGCGGACGCTCAGAACTCCGTAAGCACGGCGGCGAGGCCGATGCGGCTGAAGGATGCGTTGCGGCAGGCCCGGATCGAGGCCGCCGACCGCACCGGCGTGGTCGTCGACCTGCGCGACGCCGAAATCGCCCGCCTCGAAATCCTCAATGACTCGCTCGACCCGCTGTTCGCCGAGATCCCTGGCGGGGTTGAGCTGTTCGATCGCGGCATCAGCCAGGGCGACACCCCGCGGCTGTGGATCGACGTCGTCGCCCATGTGGTGATGGGACGGGACAAGCGGATGTACCGCTTCGTCCAGGACACCGCCTACGGCCGGATCGTGCTGGCCGAATCCCACGAGGCGGCCAAGATCGCGGACGCGGTGACGAGCTATGTGGCTCGCCGGCTGGTCGAGCGCGAGCGGGCGCTGTCGTTGCCGCCGGTCCAAGCCGCTCCGCTGCTCCCGGCGCCGCCGCGCCGCAATGGTCTGTGGACCTTCGTGCTCGGCTTCATCGCCGGCGCGCTGGCGCTGTTCGCGCTCGCACTGTTCGCGGCGCTGCGGATTTCCTGACGCCGTGCGGCGTCATTGGCACCACATCCCCGTCAATACCAACTCCCGCCTCCCTCCGTCATTGCGAGGAGCGAAGCGACGAAGCAATCCAGCCTCGTGCTCGGGGCCGGATTGCTTCGCTTCGCTCGCAATGAGGGGGAGAGCCGGAGTGACCTGGCGACAGCCACTCCGG
>NZ_QTKI01000332.1:0-5497 GCF_010820945.1 Rhodopseudomonas sp. BR0C11 | reverse complement strand
CATGTAGGTGGCGAAGAACATCACCGTGATCAGCGGCACGCCGCGCCAGAACTCGATGAAAGCGACCGAGAAGATCCGGATCAGCGGGATCGTCGAACGGCGGCCGAGCGCAAGCGCAATGCCGATCGGCATCGAGGCGACGATGCCGGTGACCGACACCACCAGCGTCACCAGCAGGCCGCCCCACATCCGGGTGTCGACGACCGGCAGGCCGCCGCGGTCGAGCCGCAGCGCGGCGACCATCACGGCGATGCCGACGAAAATGCCGACCGTGGTCGCCAGCGCGCGCCAGCCGTTGCGCACCCCGGTCAGGATGAACACCAGCGCGGTGACGGCGACGGCGGTGAGCAAAAGATCAAGCCACACCGGCTGCGACGAGGCCTGGATCCAGTCGCGCAGCGCCACCAGCGGCCAGCTCAGCCACACCAGCACGGTGCCGAGGCCGAGCAGCACCTGGCCGATCACGCTGCCGACCGGCCCGCCCGCGGCAAGCTTGCGACCGGCGCGACCGACGCTGTCGGCAACACCGCTCGTCAGGTCTGCGCTCCAGGTAACGCCGAAGCCCTGCACGCCGCCACCATGCAGCAGGAAGAACGCCAACACGGGAAAGGCTATGAAGAACAGTCCGGCGTTCAGCGTCTTCGCTGGCGCCCGCGGGATCAACAGCGGCAACAGCAGCAGCGCGCCGAGCGCGAACACCAGATCGACCCGCCAGCGTTCCGGCGTCGGATAGAAACCGTAGATGAACTGCGAGAATTTGGCCTGCACGAATGGCCAGCAGGCGCCGACCGGATGGCCGGCCTTGTCGGCGAGGCAGTCGGTGCGGTTCGAACCGGACCACACCGCATCGACCAGCAGGAACTTCAGTGTCGGCACCACGGTGAAGTACAGCAGCAGCGCGCCGACGATGGTCAGCAGGATATTGGTCGGCGAGTTGAACAGCCGCTGCCGGATGATGCCGATCACACCCGGCTGGTGCACCGGCGGCGGCCGCTGCGGCACCATCTCGCCGCGCACAAACAGTGGCGTCACGGACCCGAGCTCGCTCATGCGCCCATGCTCCGGTTGATCCGCCACGCGTACAGACTCATCAGCGCGCTGGTGACCAGCGAGATCAAGAGGTACACGCCCATGGTGATGGCGATCACCTCGATCGCCTGTCCGGTCTGGCTCAGCGTGGTGCCGGCGAACACCGAGAACAGGTCGGGATAGCCGATCGCCACCGCCAGCGACGAGTTCTTGGTCAGGTTGAGATACTGGTTGGTCAGCGGCGGCAGGATCACCCGCAGTGCCTGCGGGATCACGATCAGTCGCAGCGTCTGCCCGCGCGACAGGCCGAGCGAGGCGCCCGCCTCCATCTGCCCCTTGTGTACCGACAGAATGCCGGCGCGGACGACTTCGGCGATGAACGCGGCGGTGTAGGTCGACAGCGCCAGCGTCAGCGCCACGAATTCAGGCGCCAGCCGCGAGCCGCCGACGAAATTGAAGCCGCGCAGCACCGGCACTTCCAGCGAGAACGGCTTGCCGACGATCAGGAACGCGATCAGCGGCAATCCGATCAACAGGCCGAGCACGATCGGCCACACCCGCATCGGCTTGCCGGTGGCAAACAGCCGGCGCCGGGCGTACAGCGGCAACAAGATCGCGGCAGCGATTGCAATCAGCAGCGCGACCAGGAAGCCATCGAGCCCCGCCTCGCCCACCAGCCGCGGCACCACGATGCCCCGGTTCGACAGGAAAAAGCTGTCCATCACCGAGACGCTCTGGCGCGGTGATGGCAGCGCACCGAGCACCGCGAGGTACCAGAACAGGATCTGGAACAGCAGCGGCAGGTTGCGGACGATTTCGACATAGCCGCCGCCGATCCGCGAGATCAGCCAGTTCGGCGACAGCCGCGCCAGCGCCACTGAAAAGCCGATCACGGTGGCGAAGAAGATTCCGACGACCGACACCACCAGCGTGTTGATCAGGCCGACCAGGAACACGCGGGTGTAGCTGTCGGACTCCTGATACGGGATCAGCGTCTGGCTGACGCCGAACCCCGCGGTGTGCGACATGAAGGCAAAGCCCGAGGCGATCCGCTGATTGGCGAGGTTGTCGCGGGCGTTGTCGACGATCTCGTAGCCGATCCAGACCAGCGCCGCGAGGAACAGCACTTGGGCGAGCAGCCCCTTCCAGCCTGAGCGGCCACCGAGCACTCGTCGCAGTTTCGCGACGAGCTGTGGCGGCGGTGGACGTGCGTCGATCGCCATCGGCGCGGATCTTTACGCGATCAGCGGATCGGCGGGGCGTACATGATGCCCCCCTTGTTCCAGAGCTTGTTGAGGCCGCGCGCGATCTCGAGCTTGGAGCCGGTGCCGACGTTGCGCTCGAACGATTCGCCGTAGTTGCCGGTCGCCTTGATGATGCGGGCGACCCAATCCTTGGTCAGGCCGAGCTGTTCGCCGAGATTACCGTCGGTACCGAACACCCGCTTCAGTTCGGGCTTGTCGGACTTGGCCATCTCGTCGACGTTCTTCTGGGTGACGCCGAGCTCTTCGGCATTGACCAGCGCAAACAGCGTCCACTTGACGATGTCGAACCACTGATCGTCGCCATGGCGGACCAACGGGCCGAGCGGCTCCTTCGAGATCACTTCCGGCAGCACGATATGATCGGCCGGGGTCGCCAGCTTCAGGCGCTGGGCGTAGAGCTGCGAGACGTCGGAGGTGAACACGTCGCAGCGGCCGGACTCGTAGGCCTTGACCGCCTCGTCGGCATTGGCGAACGCGATCACCTCGTACTTCATGTTGTTGCCTTTGAAATAGTCGGCAACGTTCTGCTCGTTGGTGGTGCCGGTCTGCACGCAGATCGAGGCGCCGTTGAGTTCCAGCGCCGAGTTCACCTTGAGCGACTTCTTGGCCATGAAGCCCTGGCCGTCATAATAACTGATGCCCGCGAAGTTCACGCCGAGCGAGGTGTCGCGCGACAGCGTCCAGGTGGTATTGCGCGACAGCACGTCGATCTCACCGGACTGCAGCGCGGTGAAGCGGTCCTTCGCCGACAGCGGCACGAACTTCACTTTGCTGGGGTCGTCAAACACCGCGGCCGCGATCGCGCGGCAGACATCGACGTCGAGACCGGTCCAGTTGCCTTTGTCGTCGGGCGCCGAAAAACCGGGCAGTCCCTGGCTGACGCCGCAGGACAACATGCCGCGATCCTTGACCGTCTTCAGGGTCTGCGCGTCCGCCGACGTCACCGAGAATACGGCGGCGGCTGCAAAGGCGGCGACGAGCGATACACGTTTCATGGAATGACCTTTCAAGGGATGTCCTGGCCGCTTCAATCGGCTTCGTGGGCGATGCGTTCCGATTGGATCCGCCGTTCGATCGCCCGAAGGCCCGCGCGCGGCAGCCGTTGCCCGGCACCATGCTGCAAAACTCTCGCCCGGCATTCGCGAGCCCCTCAGCACGATCTCCAGACAGACCGGTATGCATCACAGAACGAGACGCGCGCCGGGTCAAGGGGTTGACGGCCGTCTTCCAGAAGCTGCTATTACCCCCATTCGTCGAAGTAGCCGAAGCACACGCACGAGCGCTGTCACATTCGGCACAACCACCAGCGAGCCACCATGGACGCCTCCGACTCCAGCGGGACACCCGCGCCGCTCAGCACGCAGACCCGTCTCGTCACCGCAGGGCGCGACACTGCGGCGCAGAAGGGCTTCGTCAATCCGCCGGTGGTGCATGGTTCGACGGTGCTGTACCCGACCGCGGCCGATCTGCACGCTCACCGCGGCGAGTACTCCTATGGACGGCATGGCACCCCGACCACCAAGGCGCTGCAACAGGCGTTGATGGCGCTCGAAGGCCCGCAGTGTGCCGGTGTCGGGATCACGCCCTCCGGCGTGTCGGCGATCTCGACCGCCCTGCTCGCCGTCGTCAAAGCCGGCGATCATGTGCTGGTGTGCGACAACGCGTATCGGCCGACCCGGCTGTTCTGCGACCAGATGCTCAAGCGGCTCGGCGTCGAGACCAGTTATTTCGATCCGCTGATCGGCGCCGGCATCGCTGCGCATTTCCGGCCAAACACGGCGGTGGTGGTGGTCGAGGCGCCCGGCTCGCAATCGTTCGAGATGCCGGACATCCCGGCGATCGCGGCGGTCGCCAAGCAGCACGGCGCGTTGGTGATCGACGACAACACCTGGGCAACGCCGCTGTATCATCGCTCGCTGGAACAAGGCGTGGATATCTCGATCCAGGCCGCCACCAAATATATCGGCGGTCACTCCGACATCATGTTCGGCACCATCTCGGCCGATGCCGCCGCGTGGCCGAAGGTGTCGGAAGCGATCCGGCTGCTCGGCGTCTGCGCCGGACCGGACGATGTGTTCCTGGCGCTGCGCGGTCTGCGCACCCTGGAGGTGCGTCTCGCCCGGCACTATCAGGCTGGCCTGGAGATGGCGCGCTGGCTCGCGGCGCGTCCCGAGGTGCAGCGCGTGCTGCATCCCGGCCTTGAAACAGATCCGGGCCATGCGGTCTGGAAGCGCGACTTCACCGGCGCCTCCGGGCTGTTCTCGATCGTGCTGCAGCCGGCGCCGCAGGCGGCCGTCGATGCCCTGCTCGACACCGTGTCGCTGTTCGGGATGGGCTATTCATGGGGCGGCTTCGAAAGCCTGGTGATCCCGTTCGACTGCGCCTCGTACCGGACCGCGACGCGGTGGAACCCGGGCGGCCCGGCGCTGCGGCTGCATATCGGACTGGAATCGACCGACGACCTGAAGGCCGATCTCGACCGCGGCTTCGCGACGTTCAACGCGGCGCGGTAAGCGCTCTCTCCGTCATTGCGAGGAGCACCCGGATCGGCGCTTCGCGCCGTCGGGGCACAGGCTCCGCGACGAAGCAGTCCAGCGCAGCGCACTGAGCTTCTGGATTGCTTCGCTTCGCTCGCAATGACGGGAATAATCTTTGTTCTGATCGCCGCTGAGCAGCGTCAGACGGTCAGCCCACTGCCGATCAGTTCGGCACGCTCTCCGAGCCGCGGGCGTGCGCCTTGATGATCAGCATGATGTTGCGCACGTAGATGATGGTCGCCATCGCCTGGCCGAGGATGATCACCGGCTCGCGCTTGGCGATGCCGTAGATCAGCGTCATCAAGCCGCCGCCCATTGAGAAGAACCAGAACGCCATCGGCACGACGCTCTTGCCGGCGCGCTCGCTCGAGATCCACTGCACCAGGAAGCGGGCGGTGAACAACAGCTGCGCGATCAGACCGAAGGCGAGCCAGAAATCGAACTTTGCGACGAACACGTCGTACAGATAGTCGCCGAGTTCCTGACCGTATTGAATCAGCATCAGTTCACCTCAGTGGCGACCGGTGTCGCTTTCTTGCGGCGGATCAGCCACCACACCCCGGCGAGATCCATCAGCCCGACCCACAGCCGATCGAAGAAGCCGTAGTTGGACTTGCCCGACAATCGTGGCCGGTCGGCGACATCGACGTAAACAATGTCGAAGCC